>NZ_DGMV01000056.1:53815-62347 GCF_002388575.1 Marinimicrobium sp. UBA4509 | reverse complement strand
AGACGGGTGATGGAGTCGAGCAGAATGATCACGTCTTTCTTGTGTTCCACCAGGCGCTTGGCCCGCTCGATCACCATGTCGGCGACCTGCACGTGACGGGCCGGCGGCTCGTCAAAGGTGGAGGCGACCACTTCGCCGCGCACCGAGCGCTGCATTTCGGTCACTTCTTCCGGACGCTCGTCAATCAGCAGAACGATCAGGTGGCACTCGGGGTTGTTGCGGGTAATTGCCTGGGCAATGTTCTGCATCATCAGGGTCTTACCGGCTTTGGGCGGTGCCACGATCAGGCCGCGCTGGCCTTTGCCGATGGGAGAAATCAGATCGATGATGCGCGGGGTCAGATCTTCGGTGGAACCGTTACCGGCTTCCAGGCGCAGACGCTCATCGGGGAACAGGGGGGTGAGGTTTTCAAACAGGATTTTGTGCTTGGAGCTTTCGGGCTTGTCAAAGTTGATCTCGTTGACCTTGAGGAGGGCGAAGTAGCGCTCGCCTTCCTTCGGGGGTCGGATCTTGCCCGCAATGGTGTCGCCGGTGCGTAGGTTGAAGCGGCGAATCTGGCTGGGGGAGACATAGATGTCATCCGGGCCGGCCAGGTAAGAGCTGTCGGCCGAGCGCAAAAAGCCAAAGCCATCCTGCAGAATTTCCAGGACGCCGTCGCCGTAGATGTCTTCACCGCTTTTGGCGTGGCGCTTTAGGATATTGAAGATGATGTCCTGCTTGCGCGAACGGGCCATGCTTTCCAGCCCCATTTCCCGCGCGATGTCGATCAGTTCTTCGATGGGTTTGGTTTTCAGGTCGGTTAAATTCATACAGTGTGACTTTGGTGTGAAGGTTAATGGATTTGTTGTTGCACGAAAATTGTGATTCTGAGCGTGCGGGACTGGCGGTGCCGGGGTGCTGTTATCTCTGCTTACAGGCTGACTGCAGGCCAGGGTGGCTGAGCCACAGAGCGCCGAAACAGGGAGAACAAGCGGGAATTTATTGGAAATCAACTGGCGTTTCAGTCAACTCCCCGGAGCTGCCCATCGATTTGGCTGGTCCATCGATCTGGATGGTGGTTCAGAGCTGAATCAAGGCCGGGCAAACATCGAATGAAGGGAGTATAGCGATAAACGCCGGGTAGTGCAAAGGCGCCGGTCACTGGTCGCCGTGCGCCCGGCAGCCACCCGCCAGGCGGGGGCTACCGACGGGGTTCGGGCTTACAGAGCGCCTTCGATAAACTCGACCAGCTGCTGCTTGGACAGTGCGCCCACCTTGGTAGAGTCCGGCTCGCCGTTCTTGAAGATGATCAGCGTCGGAATACCACGGATGTTGAACTTGCCCGGGACTTCTTTGTTAGCGTCCACATCCATCTTGGTGATCTTGATCTTGTCACCATGGGTGCCGGCCAGCTCGTCCAGGATCGGGGCGATCATTTTGCAGGGACCGCACCAGGCCGCCCAGAAATCCACCAGAACAGGCTTGTCGGCCTTCAGGACTTCGGCGTCGAAGCTCTCGTCAGTGACGTGCACAATAGCGTCGCTACTCATAAAGCTGTGTCTCCAAATCGGTATCGTGAGTGAAGCGGTGTCGACCGCGCCAAGCGGGTCGTGGCCGCTTTATACGTGTGCCAGCATAATAAGGATTGCACCGCGGCCAGGCAAGGGGCAAAAAGCAATGGCGCTTATAAATGCCAACAATATAAAAACCTATGCTGGTAGTAACGTTTAATTATATATGGGGGTGATTGGCGGAATTTCAATGTCCCTGGCGGGCTCAGTCCCGGTACTCCTCGAGGGCCTCGAAGGGGCGGTTCAGGTCCTCAACCCGGGGGGCCAGAGCGTCCAGGTCCTCATCGTCCCCCTCGACCCTTGAGGCCGCGGTGGGCAGGAGCACCCGGAAGCACACCCCGGCGACATCCAGCGGCGTAAAGGTGAGCTTGCCGCCTTTGCGCCGGGGCTGTACCTCCAGGGCCCAGCGGGGAGTAGCCGGGTTTTGAGGGTCCAGTCGGGTCTCCCTGCCCCCGGAGGGGTCCAGCTCGAGGGCGAGGGTATCCTGACTGCCCGTCGGGGTCAGCTCCACGCGGGTGATGGCCTGGTCGAAATCCCACTCCAGCATTGCCGCTTCCGGCGCGGAGGAGCCGCTTAGGGTCTGGGCCCGCCGACACTGGGGTTGACCGTCCTCGTTCAGGGTGACTTCAATCACTTCGGTGGTCAGTTGGCCGTCGGCCAGGGCGATGCGCAGAGAATAGTAGGCGGGCCGGTTTTCGACGTTCTCGACCTTTACCCGACCTTCATAGCCTTTGACGATCTCCTGGACAAAGAACAATCCGAGCCCCTTGCCGTGGTGTTCCCGGGCGCGGCGGGTGGAGTAGCCGAGCTGGAAAATCTGCTCCATGGCGTCGGGCTCGATGTGGGGGCCCCGGTTGTACACCGCGAGCTCGACCCGGGCGCCCTGCTGGCCGAGGGTGAGCGCGACGCGGTTGTACTTGGATTTGGCCTTTTTGCGGGCAAAGAACTGGGCGTTCTTCAGCAGGTTTTCCAGCATCAGGACAAAGTGGTTTTCGTTGCCGAGCAGGCTGTCGGTCGGGTCCAGATAGGCCCGAAACTGGGGGTCGTCGTCCAGTACCAACCGCTCGGTTGAGCCCTCATCCAGGGCTTCGAGCCGGCTTGGTGATTCCTGCAGCAGGGGCGCGAGCGCCTTCAGTGTGGCCCGCCTCGGCCGGTAATCCGGGCGATGGGGTACGGCTTCGGAGGCATCGTCGTTCAGCAGGCGCTGGTAGTAGTGCTCCTCACACTCGCACAGCTGGTTGCCAATGTGCAGGGCAATGTTGTCCGTGGTGGACAGGTCCAGCAGGTCCCACAGATAGCGCATCGCCTCGAAGGCGTCGCGGTCTCGGCCATGAGTCTCCTCGTCCGGATATTGATCCTGTTCCAGGTGGCTCTGTAAGGCGGTCTGCACCTTGTCAAAGCAGATGACTCCGTTGTGACGCACTTCGGCGGCGATGCTTTTGAAGTGCAGAAACTTTTCGTCGTACTCGATATATTCCAGCAGCTTCTCGCTGATAAACAGTTTCAGTTTGTCCGCGTGACCGGCATAGGTGTGGGCTTTGAGTTGCAGTTGCTTCTTGCTCTGCCAGACCTGGTTCAGCTCGGTGCGCAAGCGCTCGATATCCCGGTCAAAGGCCCGCAGGCGCCGGCTGTGGTGGAACACGTCGCGCAGGATCAGCAGGGCGAAGACCAGCAGCGCCGCCAGTTTGACCTCCAACTCCTGAAGCAGTGGGTGCAGACGGTAGCCCTCGGGCATCAGCCCCAGCTCGCGCAACAGCTGGGGCTCGCCCGCCGCCAGCAGGTAGGCGCCCAGCGCCAACCCGGCCAGGCTGCTCAGCCAGGGAAAGGCCAGCCGGCGCGGGCGTACCGACGGCGGGTGGGACGCGGTGTTGAGGTCAGTATTCTCGGGGTCGGCCACGGTGTGGCTCCTTACTCTGATTGGACCGGCTTCCAGCAATAGGCACCCAGGTCCCCAAAGGTGACGATCCCTTCGCCTCGCTGACACAGGGCCATGAAGTCCCGCTCTGGCTCGGCCTGCTGAACGGCGTGGCGCAGGGTTTTGATGTGCTGGCGGTAGTTGGCGTAGGAAAATCGTTCCGGGTCGGCCTCCAATGCCTCGGCCATCTGCAGGGTGGATACCGGCCGGGGGGACGCCTCCACCAGGTAGCGCAGAATTTTCCGGGGCGTCGGGCCCAGCGGACGGCGGGGGTTGTTGGGGTTCATCAGCTTGTGGCCGTGCCAGAAGACTTCCCAGGTGAGCTTATCCAGGGTCAGAGGCCCGCTGGTGAGCTGTTCGGTTTTGGGGGCTTCACGCTGACGCAGAGCCGCCTTGATCCGCCAGCACAAGACCGCTTCGATATTGCGTTGATGCTTGGCGATGAAGTCCTGTATGCCCCCCTGCTCGAACGCACTCTGCTCAATATCCGTGCCGCTGTACTCGGACAGGTACACCTGGGGCACGTCGGGCCACTTGCGTTGCAGTGCCCGGGACACCGAGGCGCCGGCGCTGTCCCGGCCGTTCATCTGGGCGTCCAGCAGGGCAATATCCGGTGCCTGGCCGGCGCCGCTCTGCTTGATGTGCTGACAGGCCGCTTCGGCAAACCGGAAGACGCGCACACGGGTGGGCCGGCCATCGAAATCGGTGGCCTCGAGCACCGGCTGGAACTTCTCGATCCAGTGGGACTGATCTTCAACCCAGAGTATGTCTGCCATGGCCAAAGTGTAGCATTGGCTGCCAGAAAGGCTGTGATGGCGGTCACTGTTGGGCAAAGCCGCCCGCTTCTGAGGCGGCATAAACCGCCTTGCCTGGCCAACTCACCGATTTTTCACCGACGTTCGCGATACTTCGACTCAAGCCAATCCGCTGGTTGGCACATTCATTGATTCGGAGGATTCATCATGTTCAATCAACTACTGACCCTCTGGTCGGATTCGCCGGCGCTCTCGCTGGCGATCTGGCTGGTGATTCTGGTGGTGGTGCTCTATCTGGGGCGCCGCCACGCCCATCAACTGTTTCGCGCCAGTGGCCGGGCCGTGCATGGGGCCATGCGCCTGTGGAGCCGGTCCATCGGTCAATTGGAGCATCGCCTGGTGGCGCGCAACCGGGACGTGCTACTGGCCATGGGGCGCCGCTCGGCGGAAGCCGCCATTGAGCGGGACTTCAACCGGGTGCACACCATCATGGAGCGGGATCTGAGCCGCTACCCCAATCTGCACCGCAAGATTGCCGACGCCATCGAGAAGATCGAGGCCGACTATCAGGAGGCCAGCGATGCGCCGCCGCTACCACCGGCCTGGTCGGAGGTGATCGAAACTGTCTCCGGCCTGCCCGGCAGCAGTGACCCGGCGGTACACAAGGTGTTGGAAAATATCCGTGAGGTGATTGAAGACGCCCATAAAGAGACCTTGAAGCTGTACCAGAAAAGCAGTCGGGAGCGGCACCGGATTCTGGCCGGGATGCAGCCCCAGTGGCGCTCCCTGGATCAGAACCTGAGCCAGGTGAAGCAGACCATTGATGGGCTGGATGAACGCAGCAAGACCATTGATGAGCAGATGCAGGAATACGCGGCGATTCGTGCCGGGGAAGACAAAGCGGTGAATTCCCTGACCGCGTCCTCCATGACCCAGTTTCTGATTGCCGGACTGGTACTGGCCGTTGCCCTGATGGGCGGGCTGATCAACTTCCACCTGATTGCCATGCCCATGTCGGAGATGGTCGGCAGCAATAGTTATGTGGGGTCCATGCGCATTTCGGACGTTGCCGCGCTGGTGATCATTCTGCTGGAAGTGGCCATGGGGGTGTTCCTGCTGGAGTCCCTGCGGATCACCCATCTGTTCCCGATCATCGGCAGCATGGATGACCGGATGCGCCGGCGGATGATGATTGTCAGCCTGACGCTGCTGACCATCTTGGCCAGCATTGAAGCCTCCCTGGCCTATATGCGCGACCTCCTGGCTCTGGACCGCGAGGCGCTCAACCAGACCCTGACCGGAGCCGCCGTGGTGGAGGCCCAGTTCCGCTGGATTCCCTCCATCGGTCAGATGGTGCTCGGTTTCATTCTGCCGTTCGTGCTGGCGTTTGTGGCGATTCCGCTGGAGTCGTTCATTCACTCCCTGCGCACCGTGGTGGGGGTGATGGTGGTGGCACTGCTGCGGGGGCTGCGTCTGATCGTCCGCCTGGTGGGCGGCATGGCCAATCATCTGAGCAAGATGCTGGTGCACCTGTACGACATGCTCATTGTGGTCCCTCTGGCCATCGAGCAGTGGGTGAACCGCCCGCGTTCCAGTGAGCGCAAAGCCGACCGGGAGGACCCGCCCTGGGATGACAGTGAGGACTTGGAAGCGACCAAAGTGGTGGGGGTGAAGCCATGAAGCGAACTGTGGAAACAGCCATGAAGCGTACGACGAAGATAACCATGAACCGTTATTACGGTTGGCTCCGGCGCGGCGCTGTCCTCGCCGCGCTGATCGGTGCGCTGAGCGTGATCAGCGCCTGCAGCGACACCCAGCGGCCGGACAACCGCGCCGTGTATCTGCTGCTGGATACCTCCGGGACCTACACCGAGGAGCTGGACAAAGCCCAGTCATTGATTGCCTATCTGCTGGGCAGCCTGGACAGCGGTGACTCCATAGCGGTGGCCCTGATTGACGGCGGCAGCTTTACCGAGAAAAACATCGTTGCCAAAGTCACCTTTGACGATCGTCCGAGCGTGGCCAACGGTCAGAAGCGGGCCTTCAAGGAAACCCTGGATGAGGTGTTGGGGGGTATCGAGCGAGGTGCCGCCAATACCGACATCACCGGCGGGGTGATTCAGGGCCACGACTATCTGACCGAAACCGGCGCCGGGCAGCGCTACCTGTTCGTATTCTCCGATCTGGAGGAAGATCTTCAGGAAGGGCAGATTCGGGACTTCCCCATCGACATGTCCGGGGTGGAAGTGGTTGCCCTGAATGTCACCAAACTGCGCCGGGACAATATCGACCCCCGGGACTACGCCAAGCGCCTGGAGCACTGGCAGGGCCGGGTGGAATCCGGCGGCGGCCAGTGGCGGGTGATCAATGATCTTGAGCGTTTGGGCGAAATGATTCAGTGGCGTTAGTAGAGGCATTGGTGGATGAGTCCGAGTAGGTCGGATTAGGCCAAAGGCCGTAATCCGACACAATACAGACGCCCTTGTCGGATTACGGCCTCCGGCCTAATCCGACCTACGTGGGGTACGGTTGTCCCGCCCCGGCTTTGGATATACCGTCTAAACCCGGAAATGCGCGATCTGTGTTGATAAATGCCGCGACAACTCATTGAGATCCCGCGCGGTTTTGGTGGACCCCTGAGCACTCTGGTGCGCCCCCTGGACCAGCTCCACCACCCGCTCGATGTTCTTGTTGATCTCCTCGGCGGCGTAGCTCTGCTCCTCGGCCGCCGTGGCGATCTGGGCATTCATCTCACTGATGCTGGCCACGGCCCGGGTAATTTCGGCAATCGCCTCACCGGCCTCACCGGCACTGGCCACGGTATTCTGGGCCTGTTCCTGGCTGGCCGCCATGGCGGACATGGCGTTGGCGGCGCCGGCTTGCACCGCATCGATGATTTCCGCGATCTCCCGGGTGGAGTCCTGGGTCCGACGGGCGAGAGTGCGCACCTCATCGGCCACCACCGCAAAGCCGCGCCCCTGCTCACCGGCCCGAGCCGCCTCAATGGCGGCATTGAGGGCCAAGAGGTTGGTCTGCTCGGCGACGTTCTGAATCACTTCGAGCACACTGCCAATCCGGTTGGTTTCACCCTCGAGCTGACGCATGGCCTCGGCCACGGAATTCACATCGTTGGACAGATGATTGATCGAATCCAGCGTGGACTCCATCACCGAGCGCCCACGTCGCGCTCCCTCATCGGCCTGATTGGCCGCCTCGGCGGCCCCGGAGGCGTTGTTGGCCACCTCCTGCACCGTGGATGACATCTCGTTGACCGCCGTGGCCACCTGATCGGTGGACTGTTCGGTATCACCGGTCAGCCGGGTGATTTCATCGGCGTTCAGGTTGATGTGCTCGGAGGCGCGGTTGAGTTTGAGCGCCGAGTCTTTTACCGAACCGATGACACCGCCCATCTCCGATTGTAACCGGGTCAGGTTGTCGCTCAGTTGTCCCAGTTCATCGGCCCGCTGAATACGCACCTTGCCGGTGAAATCCCCCTGGGCCATTTCCTGAATATGGTCCATGAGAACTTTGAGTGGGCGCAGGAAGGCGGCCCGCAGCGTCCACCACAGCAACACCACCACCAGCAGGGCGACGCTCGCAATGGCCACTTGCGACCAGAAGCTGACCTGGGCGCTGCCCTGTTCGACCTCGCGGGTGAGGGTGGAGACGGTGGTGCTGATGTGCTCTGCAGCGTCGTTCAGCAGCCGACTGGGCTCCCGGTCGATGCCGGAGACGGCGTTATCGCCCACTGTCGGGTCGTAGTTGTTGGCGCTGAAGGCTTCAAAGCCGGCGCGGTATTCGCGGAACAGTGTCTGGTGGGCGTCGAGAAAGTCGGCCACTTCCTGGCGCACGGGGCTCGGTTCCATTTGGCTGAGCAGTGCCTGCCCTTCGTCCTGGATGATGTTGTGCTGTTCTTCGAACTGGTTCCAGTACCGTGCGCGTCGGCTGTCGTCGTAGCCACGCAGGAGGACGTTTTTCCATTCCTGAACCTGGACTTTGAAGTCGAAGTTCATCTGGTTGATGGCTCGTTCCTGGGCGATGTTGACGGTAATCAGTTCGTTGTAGCGGTCCAGCCGCTGGTTCAACTGACTGATGGCGATCACCGCCGTCACCAGCAAGCCCCCCAACCCGAGCCCCACCACGGCCATCAGCCGAGTCTGCATGCTGCGCTTGATCCAGTTCATTTTAGAACTCCTTTAAAACTTGTAAGCCGGGGCTGGTCGAGTATGTCGCAGTCGGAAAGCCCGGAGCACTTGGGGTGAACCCTTCCAAGACACGCCGTAAACCCATCCCTGGGGGCTCGACGCGCGGA
>NZ_DGMV01000056.1:53328-53688 GCF_002388575.1 Marinimicrobium sp. UBA4509 | reverse complement strand
AGTCCCTCCGCTTACGGTCTTGGAAGGGTTCACCCCAAGCGCTCCTCAATGCCAGTATCAATCGCCGTGAACTCGAAGCACTTAAACCCAAATATAGAAGGTTTATCGGCTGAAGGGCGTAATCCTTGATTGGCCGATAATAAAGTAGTCTGAGTAGGTCGGATTCGGCCGAAGGCCGCAATCCGACGTCGAGTGCCAAGCGTCGGGTTAAGCGCTGCGCGCTCCGATACGTCGGACCGACCCGACCTACGCGAGTTTGATGTGAAGCGCGAAAGAGGGTGGTGAGCGTTTAGGTTTGTCGATGGCACTGAGGTCCGGGGTGGGGTGTATCTATCCCGGACCGTAAGCGGAGGGACTCCG
>NZ_DGMV01000056.1:48610-53194 GCF_002388575.1 Marinimicrobium sp. UBA4509 | reverse complement strand
CGGAGTCCCTCCGCTTACGGTCCGGGATAGATACACCCCACCCCGGACCGGACTCGCTTCGAAGCTAAGAGGCTATCGCAGTTAATACTTGGGCTTGATGGTCTTCACACCCTCAGCGGTGCCAAGCAACAACACATCGGCGCCGCGTCGGGCGAACAGGCCGTTGGTGACTACCCCGGCGATCTGGTTGATCTCCGCCTCCAGCTTCTTCGGCTCCATAATCTCCAGATGATGCACATCCAAAATCACATTCCCGTTATCCGTCACCACACCCGTGCGATACACCGGATCACCGCCCAGCTTCACCAACTCGCGCGCCACATAAGAGCGCGCCATCGGAATCACCTCCACCGGTAGCGGGAAAGCGCCCAATACATCCACCCACTTGCTCTCATCAGCGATACAGACAAACTCCCGGGATACCGCCGTGACGATCTTCTCCCGGGTCAGCGCCGCGCCACCGCCCTTGATCAGCTCCAACTGGGCGTTGCTCTCATCGGCGCCATCAACGTACACCAGCAGCTCGCTGACCTCATTCAGGTCATACACCGTGATGCCCAGCTTCTGCAGACGCTCCGCCGAGGCATCCGAGCTGGCCACGGCGCCCGCGAAATCGTCTTTGAGCTTACCGAGAGCGTCGATAAAGCAATTGGCGGTGGAGCCGGTGCCCACGCCGATGATGCTGTCGCGCTGAAGTTTCGAGGCGATGTAGTCGACGGCGGCCTGGCCGACTGCCTTCTTGAGTTCGTCCTGGGTCATGGTCACCTCGCTGTTGTGGATGCGCGCATTATACGCGATGGATGCCAGCGGTTCGCAAATTGTTTACCATGGGGGTTTGCCGTCTCACACAGCTTTGGTGCAATACACTCCTATGCCCGATTCCTACATCAAACGTATCCTCAATGCCCGCATCTACGACCTCGCCGTCGAGACGCCACTCGATCCGGCGCCGCTGTTGTCCCAGCGCACCGGCAATCAGGTGTTGCTCAAGCGCGAGGACCTGCAGCCGGTGTTCTCCTTCAAAATCCGGGGCGCCTACAACAAGTTGCTGCAACTGAGCCCAGAGCAGAAGGCGAAGGGCGTGATTGCGGCCTCGGCGGGCAACCACGCCCAGGGGCTGGCGATGGGTGCACATCATCTGGGCATCAAGGCCACCATTGTGATGCCGCGTACCACGCCGCCGATCAAGGTGGACGCTGTGCGCGCCCGTGGGGGCAAGGTGGTCCTGCATGGGGACAGCTACGATGAAGCTTCGGCCCACGCCAAAAAACTGGTGGAAGAAAAGGGCATGACCTATATCCACCCGTTCGACGACCCGGACGTGATTGCCGGGCAGGGCACGGTGGCGATGGAGATTCTGCGCCAGTACCCGGGCCATATCGATGCGATCTTTGTCGCCGTCGGTGGGGGTGGTCTCTGCGCCGGTGTGGCGGCCTACGTGAAATACGTGCGCCCGGATGTGAAAGTCATTGCGGTGGAGTCCGATGAATCCGCCTCGCTCAAGGCCGCGATGGAGAAAAAGCGGCGGGTGACTCTGCCCCAGGTGGGCATCTTTGCCGATGGGGTGGCGGTGGCCCAGATCGGCAAGGAAACCTTCCGGGTGATCCGCAAGACCATTGACGGGGTGATCACCGTCAATACCGATGAAATCTGTGCCGGTATCAAGGACATTTTTGAAGACACCCGCTCCATCGCCGAGCCCGCCGGCGCCATCAGCGTGGCGGGCATGAAAAAGTATGTGGCGGAGAACGGCATTACCGGTCAGACCTTCGTTGCCATCGATTGCGGGGCGAACATCAACTTCGACCGGTTGCGCTACATTTCCGAGCGCACGGAAATCGGTGAGCAGCGAGAGGCCATTCTGGCGGTCACCATTCCGGAGCGCCCGGGTGCCTATAAAGAGTTCTGTAAGGCACTGGGTAAGCGCAATATCACCGAGTTCAATTACCGCTACGCGGATAGCCAGGAGGCGAAAATCTTTGTCGGCATCCAGGTGGGCAGCGGCGGCCACGACCGCGCCGAGCTGGTGTCCGAATTGCGCGAGCAGGGCTATGACCTGGTGGATATGACCGACAACGAAGTGGCCAAGATGCATATCCGCCACATGGTCGGCGGGCACGCGCCGAACGTGGGGGATGAAATGGTATTCCGCTTCGAGTTCCCGGAGCGTCCGGGAGCGCTGCTCGCCTTCCTCAATCGGGTGGCCGGGCACTGGAATATTTCCATGTTCCACTATCGCAACCACGGCGCCGCCTATGGGCGGGTGTTGATCGGTATGCAGGTGCCCAAGAAAGAGCGGGCACAGGTGCGCAAATTCCTGGATGAAATCAATTATCCCTATTGGGATGAAACCGACAACGAGGCCTATCAGTTCTTTCTGAGCTGAGGTGCATTGAGAATTGGTTGAGTCGGTGGATGACGGGCTTCGCCCTTATGCCACCCTACGTTCACATCGTAGCCCGTAGATCGGGTTAGCGCCTCGCGCGTAATCCGACATTCCGTGCCCAACCACGCTCACGCGGTTATTGTCGGATTACGCGCTGCGCGCTAATCCGACCTACTTCACGGTAGGGTGGTATAAGGGCGAAGCCCGTCATCCACCAAAAAAACCGCAAAACCCGCCCTAAAAATGTGATTTTCAACACATTTGCCTCAAAAAACGTCCATTTTTCCGACGTTTTTCTTGATCTGTCACGATTTTCGACTAACCTTAGACTTCGTTGCGATAAAACGGTACGCCAACAGGGAAATTTAGTTCTGGACGGATGTCGATAAACTGAATACCTGAACGGTTAAAAAAGAAGGTTCCGAATAAAATGAAAACCGATATCGTTACTCTGGTCATTTTTGTGTTCTGCCTGGGCGTGCTGATCAGTGCGCTGGATCTGGGCAGTTGGTTTGGTGATGACGACAGCAGCGCTGCCTCGGTGGTCCTGCAGCAGGCCGATAATTCCTAGCGCCCGTCGCTCAGCAACACCCACCTCTTATCGAACAACACCCCGATCGGTTACCACCGCTGTCAGGGGAATATCCCATGGTTCAATCGGCAGCGCGGGTACTTCCTGACAGGCGTGCGCCAGGCCAAACAGGTCCGGGCCGTACCCGGGGATGTGACCGTCACCGGCCTTGAACGCGAAGGTCCGATCGTAGAAACCGCCGCCCATGCCCAGTCGCCCTCCGTTCGCATCGAAGCCCACCAGGGGTAGCAATACCAGATTCAGAAAGGGTGCCGCCAGGCGCGGTTCCCGGTAGGGATTCGGCTCCGGAATACCATAGCGGTTGGGGTAGAGTGGGGTGTCGCGCTGCCAGAGCACAAACCAGAGTCGCCTTGGTTGAATGGGGTGTAAGACGGGCAGGTAGCACTGCTTACCCAACTGCCAGGCTCGCTCCACAATGGGGGTGGGATCAATCTCGCCGTCATTGGGCCAGTACACAGCGATCCGCCGACTGCGAATGAATTCCGCGGTGCGACTTATCTGACGCGCCACTGCGTGGGCGGCGTCCCGGTGTTCCTGGGCCGTCAGGCCATTGCGGCGGGCGCGCAATCGTTGGCGCAGTTGTTTCTTGTCCGGTGCGGGAAATTCGGAAATCGTGCTCAAGGGCGAGACGTCCGCGGTTGAATCGTCCTAAAGGAATCACCGGACCCAAACCGGATCGGCGAGAGAAAGGAGAACCCCAAGGTGCCGCTGTCAATTGGGCCTTGAACCCTAAGGCTCAAGGTGGCGATGTTCGCGGTCCATCAGGCTTCCCGTTCGCGCGGTAATGCTCAACAGGACCTACAGAACAACGCCTGTACTGCGGTTATCGGCTCAAGGACGTGTTGACTGGCGAACACCCCAGGGCGTGCTTTCAGTATAACCCGGAAGTCGGGGGGCAACGCAACCGGATTCGGCACCGGCAAAAGGTGGGGGCTCAGTGCTGCTCGAACTGCTCCAGGCTGCGATCGATTTTGTCGTTCAGGCGCTGCAGTTCGTTCTGGTCCAGATCCAGCGAGGGCTGTTGCGGTTGGCGTTTGGCCTGCAACAATTCGTGGCTCAGGTTCAGGGCCGCCATCACGGCGATCCGTTCCAGCCCGATTACCGATCCGCTGCGCTTGATGGCTCGCATGCGCTCATCGAGCAGTTCAGCAGACTCCTGCAGTGCCGCGCGCTCCTCTCGAGGGCAGGCCACCTGATAGTCTTTATCCAGAATTTTTACGAAAACCGTTTCGGTGCTCACGAGTCAGCCTCCAGGCTCTTCAGGCGCGTAATCATGGCCTCTACCCGGCCGCGGGCCAGCTCGTTTTTCTCGATCAAACGCACCCGCTCCCGCTGCCAGTCATTGGCTTTGGCCCGCAGTTCGTCGTTCTCCTGCTGCAGGCGTTCACAGACCTGGATCAGACGATCCATCTTTGCTTCCAGGGCTTCTAGCAGTTCATCGGACATGATTTCGGGGACCGGGTTCATTATTCGCGTGCAGCTACTATATTGCGCCCTTCGCAGAGGGTCAATCTTCGCCCCGTTGGGTCACGGCGGATGCGGGTCATACCGCTGCGCTCGGCCCCTACGCATACCTCCGCGGTTCGTGTAGGGCGGATAAGCCGAA
>NZ_DGMV01000056.1:37465-48483 GCF_002388575.1 Marinimicrobium sp. UBA4509 | reverse complement strand
AGGGCGGATAAGCCGAAGGCGCATCCGCCGCAACCGGACTCGACGACATCCGCCGTAACCACTTCGCTGTTAACGCCTGCCCGCCGTCAAATCGGGATTCGTGTTAGCATATCCGGTCAACGACACGAGGTGCCCATGACGACCGAACCCGAAATAACCCCCCTGAGTTATGAACAATTGAGCGAGCTGTTACAGCCGCTGGGTATTCTGATCAACCCGGCGGAATTGCAGGGGCTGTTGTGCGGGAAGTTCTGTGGTGGGGCCAAACCGGATGAAACCGAATGGTTGCTTGAGGCGGTGGAAGAGCTGGACTTTACCCAGGCGCCGGACGAGTCGGTCCGCAATGCGCTGACCCAAGTGTACCGGGATACTCGGGCGCAACTGACCGGCAACGGCTTTGCGCTGCAACCGCTGCTGCCCAAAGACGAGCGGGAAATCACCCTGCGGGTGCAGTGCCTCGGGCAGTGGTGTCACGGTTTTCTGGTGGGCTTTGGCAGCGCTGGGCACGCCGGCGACACTAACCTTTCGGACGAAGCCCGCGAGGCGCTGGAAGATCTGGCGGCCATTGCCCAGGTGGAGCTGGACGATGAAGAGTCCGCCCGTGAAGCCGAGAACGATTACGTCGAAGTGGTGGAATATGTGCGCATGGCCGCGCTTTCGCTGTTTATGGAGTTTGGCGCGCGGGCGCTGGTGGATGCCAATGTGCCCGGTGCCGAGGCGACCCAGACCCCATCGGCGGATGAACCCCCGACCCTGCATTGATGTCGTTACCCCTTTTTCGCGTTACCTAACGGCTGAGCCCTAAGGTCGATCCATGAAAATCACACGTCAGGAGTTCGCCCGTCGGCGCAAGGCGCTGATGGAGGTGATGGAACCCAACAGCATTGCCATAGTGCCCTCGGCGCCGGAACGTCAGCGCAGTCGCGATACCGAGTACCCTTACCGCCAGGACAGCGACCTGCACTACCTGAGCGGTTTTCCCGAACCCGGCGCGGTGTTGGCGCTGATTCCCGGGCGGGAACACGGCGAGTTCGTCCTGTTCTGCCGCGACCGGGACCCGGACCGGGAAATCTGGGACGGCTACCGCGCCGGACCCGAAGGTGCCTGCCGGGATTACGGCGCCGACGATGCGTTCCCCATTGATGACATCGACGATATTCTGCCGGGCCTGCTCGAAGGCCGGGAGCGGGTTTACTACGCCATGGGCAAAGATCGGGAGTTTGATCGCCAGGTCATGGACTGGGTGAACAGTATCCGTGCGAAGGTCCGCTCCGGTGCCACCCCACCCGGGGAGTTTCTCGATCTGAATCACTTTCTGCACGACCTGCGCCTGATCAAAAGTGCCGCCGAGCTGCGCCTGATGCGCCACGCCGGGGAGATTTCCGCCCGGGCGCACAGTCGCGCCATGCGCTACTGCCAGCCGGGGGTGATGGAGTATCAGCTCGAGGCGGAGATTCTGCACGAGTTTGCCATGGCCGGGGCGCGCTTCCCGGCTTACAGCAGTATTGTGGGCGGCGGTAAAAACGGCTGCATCTTGCACTATATTGAAAATAGCGCCGCACTGAAAAACGGTGACCTGGTCTTGATTGATGCCGGCTGTGAGTATGAAACCTATGCCGCGGATATCACCCGGACCTTCCCGGTCAACGGCACCTTCAGTGCGGAGCAGCGCGCTCTGTATGAATGGGTCCTCAAGGCGCAGCGGGCGGCGATTGCCGAGATCCGCCCCGGCAACCACTGGAACCGTCCCCACGAGGTGTCGGTCCAGGTGCTGACCGAAGGTCTTGTAGAGCTGGGGCTCTTGCAGGGTGAAGTGGATGAACTGATCGCCAACGAGGCCTATCGCGAATTCTATATGCATAGGGTCGGCCATTGGCTCGGGCTGGATGTGCACGATGTGGGCGACTACAAAATCGATGGCCAGTGGCGCCTGTTGGAGCCGGGTATGGTCATGACCGTGGAGCCCGGACTCTATGTGGCGCCGGACAATGAGCGGGTCGCCCGGAAGTGGCGCGGCATCGGGATTCGGATTGAAGACGATGTGGTGGTGACCAAAGAGGGATGCGAGGTTCTGACCGACGGTGTGCCCAAGGAGCCGGATGACATCGAGGCACTGATGGCCGATGCATCGCGATCGCGGTAATGACCGCCACTGTTCCTGTGTGAGGCCTGTCCATGAATGAATCGCTTGCCCTGCCGGACTACGACATCGCCATTGTGGGCGGTGGCATGGTGGGGTCTGTGTTGGCCGGACTGCTGTCCGCCAGCGGTGCCGGCTGGCGGACAGTGTTGATCGACGCCCGCTCTCCCGACGGGTTGGTGAGTGATCACTACGCGCCTCACTATGACAATCGCTCCACCGCCATTTCCGCTGGCAGCGCCGATATTCTGCAGCGTCTGGGGCTATGGTCTCGGCTGAAAGCCCACGCGACGGCCATCACGGAGGTGCATGTGTCCGATCAGGGGCACCTTGGCGGGGCCCTGATTGACGCCCGTGAGCAGGCCCGGGATGCCCTGGGTTACGTTCTGGAAAATGCCTGGCTGGCACCGACCCTGCGAGCGGCGGCCGATGGCGCGCGGGAGGTCCGGGTGCTGGCCCCGGCGCAGGTGACCGGCCTGTTGCCGGGGCGGCACCTGAGCACCCTCACCCTGAAGGGTGAGGGTGCCCCGGGAACGCTCACCGCGCGGCTGGTGGTGCTCGCGGACGGAGGCGCTTCCGATCTGCACCGTCGGTTGGGCATAGAGCAGGTCCGCCGCGACTATCAGCAGCATGCGGTGATTGCCAATGTCTCGTTCGAGCGACCTCACAGGGGTCGCGCCTACGAGCGCTTTACCCCCCGAGGGCCCTTGGCGCTGTTGCCGCTGGATGAAAGCCCGCAGGCCCGTCGGGCCGCGCTGGTCTGGACCCTGCCCCCGGGCGAGGCCGAGGCACTGCGCCGCGCCCCGGAGCCGGAATTTCTTGACGCCCTGCAGCGGGCCTTCGGCTGGCGTCTCGGGCGCCTGACCCGGGTCGGCGAGCGACAGTCCTGGCCGCTGGCGCTGGTTCAGGCCCAGGAGCAGGTGCGCTCGCGGTTGGTGTTACTGGGCAACAGTGCCCACTATCTGCACCCGGTGGCGGGGCAGGGGTTCAACCTGTCCCTGCGCGATGCGGCGGCCCTGGCGGCGGTCTTGCGGCGGGCGCGTCTGGAGGGAGGTGATCCCGGGGCGCTGCCCGTGCTGAATCGTTATGTGGCGCAGCGCGCCCAGGATCAGCGTCTGACCATACAGCTGAGCGATAAACTGGTGCGGGTGTTTTCCAACCGCCGTCTCGGTCTGATGGCGTTGCGTCATCTCGGGTTTGTCGGGTTGGACTTTCTGCCCGGGGTAAAAGACTGGTTTGCCGCCCAGACCATGGGCACGGCCGGGCCGCGTGCGCCCTGGGAACCTCCCGTTCAACGGCTGTCGGAGATGGGGCCATGAGTGAAACCACGTACGATGTCATTGTCGTCGGTGCGGGGCAGGTCGGGGCCACCCTGGCACTGAAACTGGCGCCCCTGCTGGCGGCCCGTGGCCTGCGCCTGGCGCTGGTGGAAGCCAGCGACGCCGAGCCGGCCGTGTATCGGGGGGAGCAGTTCGATCCCCGGGTGGTGGCGCTGACGCCGGCGTCCCGGCGAATCTATGAGCAGTTGGGCCTATGGCGGCACATAGAGGCCGAACGGGCCTGCCCCTACCGGGATATGTTGGTGTGGGATGGTGAGGCCAGCGGGCGCATCGGTTTTCACGCGGATGAGCTCAACTGCGACCAGCTGGGCCACATTGTGGAAAATAGCGTTCTGGTGCGCCACCTGCGTCAGGCCTTGACCTATCAGTCCACGGTCGAGTGGTTCCGGCCGTCGGCGGTGGCGACCCTTAAGCAGCGCGATGACGGGGCTGCATCGGTCGGCCTCGATACCGGGCACACGCTGGTTGCGCCTTTGGTGATTGCCGCCGATGGAGCTCACTCCCGGGTGCGGGAGCTGGCGGGTTTCAATATCCGGGAGTGGCCCTATGAACAGAGGGCCATTGTCACCACGGTGCGGACCGAGCGTCCCCACGGCCAGACGGCCCGCCAACGCTTTATGCGCACCGGGCCACTGGCATTCCTGCCCCTGCGTTGCCACTGGGGGGAAGTGGATGCCGGCGAACACCCCTGGGATGAGCACTACAGCTCCATTGTCTGGTCCGCCGATTCAGCTCTGGCCGACGAACTGCTGGCCCTGGACGACGCGGCATTCTGCGACCGCCTCGGACGGGACTTCGAGTACACCCTGGGGGCGGTCACCGGTACGGATCGCCGCCACGGTATTCCGCTCTACCAGCGCCACGCCCGGGATTACATCCGCCCGGGCATCGCCCTGGTCGGCGATGCGGCGCACAGTATTCACCCCCTGGCCGGTCAGGGGGTGAATCTGGGGCTGAAGGATGTGCAGGCCCTGTATCAGGAAATTGAACGGGCGTTGACTCGCGGCCTGCCGCTGTCGGAGCCTTCGATACTGCGCCGTTATCAACGCCAACGCCTGGGGGACAACCTGGGCATGATGGCGACCATGGAAGGTTTCAAACGACTCTTCGGCAGTCGCTCTCCCGCCTGGATCGCCCTGCGCAATAGTGGGCTCCGGCGGGTGGACAATCTGCCACTGATCAAAAACACGCTTGCTCAAAAAGCCATGGGAGTATGAGCTGCTATGAATATCAACCCCCATCTGGAACTGTCCAACCTTCTCAAAGACCTGGGTGTGAAGCCCGGGGATACCCTGATGGTGCACGCATCGCTGCGTTCACTGGGGGAGGCCATGCCCGCTGATATCGTATCGGCCGGGTTGCGCCGGGCCCTGGGGCCCGCGGGTACCTTGGCAATGCCCACGCTCAGTTACGAAACGGTCAACGCCGAGAATCCGCTGTTCGACACCGAGGAAACCCCTTCCTGTGTCGGCAGCCTGAGTGAGGCGTTCCGGCGCCAGCAGGGTGTGGTGCGCAGCCTTCACCCGACGCACTCGGCGGCGGCGATCGGTCCCAATACCTCGGACCTGCTCGTGGGCCACGAAAAGGACCACACCCCCTGTGGCGAGCATTCGCCTTTCGCCATCTTGCCGAAGCTCGGCGGCCGGATACTCTTTCTCGGGTGCGATTTCACCGTCAACACCATGATGCACGCGGTGGAAGAACAGGTGATGCCGCCGTACCTGTTGGAAGAGGAGCCTGTGGACTTCATTCTCACCGACGCCCGAGGCCGGCAGATCACCAATGCCGTTCGCTGTCACAGCTTCAAAGGCTATGTGCAACGCTACGATCGCCTGGAGTCGTTGCTGCCCGAAGGCGCCATAAAGCGCGGCCAACTGCTCGCGGCCGATTGCATGTTGGTGGATGCCCAGGCGGCCTGGGATGCGGCACTGTCCGCCATCAAAAAAGATCCTCTGTACTTCGTGGACAAGGAATAACGCCGACTATGCCGCTACTCACCCCCGAGCGTAAGCGCCGACTGGACCTGTCGCTCAATGCTCTGTTGATCCTGTGCCTGCTGGTTGCCGGTGCGGTGTTTCTGGGCTACTCAGAGGGCTATGGTATGTTACTGGCCCCGGTGGGCTGGGTGGTGGCGCTGGGTGTTTTCCGGCGCTGGCGCTGGGCCTACTTCGCCAGTGCCGTCTGGGCGCTGGCCTGTTACCAGTTGGCCAAGGAAGGACTGGAGTTTGAAGTACTGAAGCGCGTGGTGATGATATTCAGCATGCCTCTGGTGGTGCTCTCCATCTACCTGCACGAAGTACTCGCCCGTCGGTAGCGCACCCATGTGGTGCCACACACCTTTTTCGGCACCCCATGGGTGCCGTGCACTGTCGCTTCGGAACCCGCTCAAAGTTTCATCAAATTATGCTTGAACTGCCTGGAGCGAAGTGCTTTAATTTTTTTGCTAGAGATTGTGAACGGCCAAAGGCTAGGCTCCCGCGAGGCACCCTCCAGTAACTTTGTTCGACCCTTCCCTTAGCACAACCCCTGGGGTTGTTTCACCCCGGCTTTTGCGTTGCTCGCCCAGGCGTTGACCAAGGTCGGTTTATGTCAGGCAGGTTCGTCGATGTTTTCGGATCTGCATTTGTTTGCTAGACGAGGAAAGTATGTCAGATCAACTGGTATCAGGTGTTGTTAAGTGGTTCAACGACGACAAAGGTTATGGTTTCATCGAGCGTGAAGGTGGTGCAGACGTGTTTGTTCACTTTCGTGCCATTAATGGTTCAGGTCGTCGCACGTTGAAAGAAGGCCAGAGCGTCACTTTCGAAGTGACCCAGGGCCAGAAGGGACCGCAGGCGGAAAACGTCACACCGCTGTAATCTGAACGAACGCAATCACCTGCGCGGCCGCCGGTTCCGGCGGCCCGCATTGGGCCAGAGTGCTCTTCGCTCTGGCTTGCCCCCTCTGCTTTTCGCTCGCGTTAAGCCACACGTTTCTTGTGCTGAAAATTTTTCTCTCGGGGTGGTTCCGCGAGTCACCAGACGGTATCCTTCGGGTTTGTCCGGGAATCATGAATTCATGCTCGATTTGAAAGCGTTGATCTGGCTGACCGTTCTGGGCCTGTTCATTTATTACAGCTGGCGCGCCTTCCAGGCGAAAGACCGGGCGTTCATCGCGGCCCGTCGTCACTGTGAACAGATGCAGGTGCAGATGTTGGATCAGAGTGTTTATCTGCGTAAGCTCTGGATCAAAAAAGACGCCCGGGGTCGCCCCGGTTTATGGCGTGCGTTCTATTTCGAGTTTACCGTCACCGGCGGTGACCGCTACTTTGGCCGGGTGTTGATGCTCGGTCGACACATCCAGCGCGTTGAGCTTGACCCCCACCGTTTGCATTGACCCCTGAATGCCTCCCCCAAATGATAAAGGTGATTGTGTGACAGATAGGATCGGCGGCTGGCAGCGCAAGTCGACGCGCTGCGTGTATGAAAACCCCTGGATTAAAGTGTCCCACGAGGAGGTGATCACTCCGGCTGGTACGGATGGCATCTATGGCGTGGTGCATTTCAAAAATACCGCGGTCGGTGTGGTCCCGATTGATGAAGCGGGCAACACCTGGCTGGTGCGTCAGACCCGTTACACCATGGGTGAATATACCTGGGAAATCCCGGAGGGCGGTTGTCCCCGCGATGAAGACCCATTGAGTGCCGCCAAGCGTGAGTTGCAGGAAGAGGTGGGGCTCTCGGCCCAACACTGGGAGATGTTGCAGGAGCTGCAGTTGTCCAATTCGGTCACCGACGAAACCGCGATCATTTACGTGGCTCGGGATTTGCAGACCGTCGAGCAGAGTCTGGATGATAGCGAAGATATTGAAGTGAAAAAGTTACCGCTGACCGAGGCCATCGCGATGGTGGATTGCGGTGAAATTACCGATGCGATTTCGGTGGCCGCATTGTTGCGGTTGGCGCGGTGAGCTTAACGTTGGGTTACGGCGGATGCGCTTTGCTTATCCGCCCTACACGACCTGCCGTGCTATGCGTAGGGCGGATAAGGCCAAAGGCCGCATCCGCCTAACCCAAGGTAATTACCCCTCCATCTCCTCCAATTCCTTCCCTTTGGTCTCATGCACCATCATCAGCACAAACACCACAGAGAGCGCGGCGAAGAAGGTGTAGATACCGTAAGCGGCGGATAGACCAATGCCCGCAAGAAGAATCGGAAAGGTCCAGGTGACCAGGAAATTGGCCAACCACTGGGCCAGACCGGCAACGGCCAGACCAGAGCCGCGAATCTGGTTCGGGAACATCTCCCCGAGCATGATCCACATCACCGGGCCCCAGGACAGGTTGAACAGGAACACATAAGCGTTCGCCGCAATCAGGGCCAGCAGGCCGGCATTGTCGGACAAGTTCAGGTTGCCGGTTTCCACGTTCACCGGTGCACCGGCAAAGGCGTAGGCGACCAGGCCCAGAGTGATGGCCATACCGGCCGAGCCGAACCACAACAGCGGCTTGCGCCCAATTTTGTCGACAAAGAAAAAGGTGAACAGACAGGCCGCGATGCTGATGCTGCCGGAGATGACGTTGATGGCCAGGGCGTCGTTTTCGGAGAAGCCCGCTGCCTGCCAGAGTACTGCACCGTAGTAGAACACCACATTGATGCCCACGAACTGCTGCAGTACCGCCAGGCCGATGCCGATCCAGACGATGGTGCGCAGCTTGCCGGTCTGTTTGTTGATCAGGTCGGACAGCCGCGGACGGTGATGGTCCTTGGCAAGGGAGGTGCTGATCTCGTCGACTTTGGTTTCGGCGGTGCGGCGCCCGTAGAGTCGGGCCAATACGCCGCCGGCTTGCTCCATTTTGCCGGATGCCACCAGATAGCGGGGACTCTCCGGAATGGCGAGAAGTGCGAAGAAAAAGATGAACGCCGGAATCAGCTCCATCCAAAACATCCAGCGCCAGGTTTCAAAACCCAACCAGAACTCCCGGGTGGAGCCGCCGGCGAACTTGGCCAACAGGTAGTTGCTGAAGAACGCCATGGTCAGGCCGGTGATGATGGCGATCTGCTGTACTGAGGTGAGCATACCGCGGTAGCGCGCTGGAGCCACCTCACTGATATAGGCCGGTGCCATGACGCTGGCGGCACCTACGGCGAGACCGCCCAGAATGCGATAGATGACAAATTCAACAGTGCCACCAGCAACGCCGGAGCCCCAAGCGGACACGATGAAAAAGACCGAGGCGACGATCAGCAGGGAGCGACGTCCGTATTTGTCCGCGAGGTTACCGGCAAAGAAGGCGCCGACGGCGCAGCCGAGCAACATGGACGACACGCTCAACCCGGTACCGGCACTGTCGGAGTTGAACGCGGTTTGCAGGCCTTCGACCGTGCCGTTGATGACGCCGCTGTCAAAGCCGAACAGAAAGCCGCCGATAGTGGCGACGCAGCTGATCAACACAATAAACAGCGTACTTCCCTGTTCAGGGTGAGTTGCATTTGTAGTCATGGAGTGAATACCTATGGTTTTTTTGGGTTCCAAAAATTGCCAGACCGTGGTTGTTATCGTTGAACTGGTTGTTGCCCCATGTTGACCTGAAACTGACCGTAGGCGTGGCGCCCGGCGGCCAGTCCCTGTGCAACCCGGCCATTATTGTCTGTCTTTAAGGCCGGGTGCGTGTGTAGCTTATCAGGGCAGAGCGCGATACACCATGTTACTGAAGCGCACTTTACCTTCACCGGCCGCGTAAAGGGCCGGGCGCAGACTCATAAAGCCATAAGCCACATTGTGGTGGTAGCCGGAGACTTCCATCTGGGTCGGATACTTGATCCAGGTTTCCCCACCATCGGTACTGGTGTGGATGGTGAGAATGTGCCGGTCATTGGTGATCCGCATCCGCAGTTGGGTGTCCATGCCGTCGGGCTTGGGGGCGGTGCGCTGGTCCATGCCGTAGCGGTGCAGGACGAAATGCGCCTTGGTGACCCCAACGCCGGCGTAGAGCTTATCGTTGTAGAACACCATGGCGCCGGCCTGAGCACCCTCGTCAAAGTCGATATCGACTTCAAACTGATAGGAGTGATCGCCGGCAATGAAGGTCAGAGGCGAGCTGTTGCTGGGTGAGTCGCCCTTGGCCTCCAGCTCCAGAACGCCAGCGTCGTGATCGTAGTGCACCCGTTCGTTTTCGGTAATATCCCCTCGGAAAAAACTGTACTGGATGCCGAACTTGTTGGTGCTGAAATCATCGGAAAGGGGGATACCGTGCGTGAGCGCGGTGCCACCTTCGGGCTTGGGAATGGGCTGACTCATGTCGTAGCCTTTGGTGACCAGCCAGCCATCGTCGGTCCACTCCACCGGCTCCATCAGGGTCTGACGGCCCAGGGTGTAATAACCGTTTTCATAACCGTGGTACATCATGTACCAGTCACCGTCGGTCGGGCCTTCCACCAGGGTGGCATGACCGCGGGACCACCATTTCTCCGCGGCGCTCTCGGTGCGCACAATCGGATTGTGGGGCGAGTCTTCCCAGGGGCCGTGGATGGATTTGGAGCGGGCGTGAATCACCATATGGCCCGTAGGCGGACCGGCGGTACCGCCGACGGCGGTGATCATATGGTAATAGCCTCCGTGCTGCATGATCTTGGGCCCTTCCTGGCAGTCGCATTCCACGTCCCAGTGCTCGGGATAATCCCAGGCGTCATAGACGTGCTCCATGTCGCCGGTAATGCGCAGGCCATCGTCAGATAGTGGCACACGATAACCGGCGGACAGGAACAGGTAGCGCTTGCCGTCTTCACCCACGGCGTGACCGGGGTCAATCAGGTCGTTATCCAGCGCGATCGGATCGGACCAGGGGCCTTCGATATTGTCCGCATAGACCACATAGATATTGTTGTTGCCCGGAAACTTTGCCGGAATGTACAGGTAGTAGCGTCCGTCGTGCTTGGTCAGCTCCGGCGCCCAGATGCTGCCGACATACTCGGTCAGGGCCGGGCCAACCGGCTCCCAGTTCACCAGGTCTTTGGAGTGCCAGATCGTCAGGGCCGGGTAGGCCTCAAACGAGGAAAACGTCATGTAGTAGTCGTCGCCGTCTTTGAGAATACTCGGGTCGGGGCGATCGCCGGACATGATGGGGTTGAGATAAGTACCGTCACCGAGATCCGCCTGGCGTTGACCCTCGTAGGTGGTCTCCCACTGCTGGCAGTGTTTGACGTAAGGGTTGCCCAGGTAGGGACTACAGTCTTCGGTGTGGGTTTGGGATTGATCGGGGTTGTTGGTCGATGTGCAGGCGCCCAATAGCAGCGCTGCCCCGGCAAGGGATAGCCATGTTTTCATTGTTTTTCTCTCTCACATTAATTTTTCAATATTAGTATTTTAAGTATTTACTGTAGCTATTGGTGTTTGAGCACTTAGAGTGTGGCCTTAACCCACGGTTGGGAAACTGCTCAGGTTTCGTGGTGGCAGAAAGACCGGCGGCGTGACAGGTTCTGAAACTCTCACTTCAGGGATGAAGTGAGAGAGCTACAGGGATGTATTCATCGCGTTTTCAGAACCTGTCACGCCGCCG
>NZ_DGMV01000056.1:27942-37303 GCF_002388575.1 Marinimicrobium sp. UBA4509 | reverse complement strand
CCGCCGGTCCACTCTCAGCCCTTCAAAACAATCTTCTGGAGAACGAAGCGGTTTTCAGGACAATCTGCTTAGCGTACGAAACGGTTGATGATGTTTTCGTAAAGCTCCTGCTGGCCGCTGGTCTGCTTGGGCTCGCCCAGGGCGTTACCAATTTCGGCCAGTTGCTCCAGAGACAGTTTGCCCTGTTCGAAATCGGCACCTTTACCGTTGTCGAAAGAGGCGTAACGCTCGGCGCGCATTTTCTCCAGCGGCGACTTCTGGATCAGGTCGTCGGCGATCAACAGTGAGCGGGCGAACACGTCCATACCACCGATGTGACCGAAGAAGGTGTCGTTCAGGTCGGTGGAGTTACGACGACGCTTGGCATCGAAGTTTACACCGCCGCCCTGGAAACCGCCGTGGCGCAGCAGAACCAGCATCATCTCAACGGTTTCGTTGATGTTGTACGGGAACTGGTCGGTGTCCCAGCTGTTCTGGTAGTCACCGCGGTTGGCATCGATGGAACCGAGCATGCCGGCGTTGGCCGCTGCCTGCATTTCGTGGTCCATGGTGTGCTGGGCCAGGGTGGCGTGGTTGGTTTCGATGTTCAGTTTGAAGTCTTTGTCCAGGCCGTGATGACGCAGGAAGCCGATGACGGTTTCGCTGTCGAAATCGTACTGGTGCTTGGTCGGCTCCATCGGCTTGGGCTCGATCAGGAAGTTACCCTTGAAGCCGTTCTTGCGGCCGTAGTCACGGGCCATGGTCAGGAAGCGGGCCAGGTGCTCCTGCTCGCGCTTCATGTCGGTGTTAAGCAGGCTCATGTAACCTTCGCGGCCGCCCCAGAACACGTAGTTCTCACCGTCCAGTGCAATGGTCGCGTCCATCGCGTCTTTCAACTGGGCGCCGGCGAAAGCGACCACGTCAAAGTCCGGGTTGGTGGAAGCACCGTTCATGAAACGCGGGTTGCTGAACAGGTTGGAGGTACCCCACAGCAGTTTTACGCCGGATTCTTTCTGCTTGGCTTTCGCCAGCTCAACCCAGTTCTGCAGACGCTTCTGGGTTTCCGCGCGGGAATCACCCTCTTCAATCACGTCCACATCGTGGAAGCAGTAGTAGGGCACACCCAGCTTGGTGAAGAATTCAAACGCCGCGTCCAGCTTCATGCGGGTGCGGGTTTCGTGATCCTTGCCTTCGCTCCAGGGGAAGTGGAAGGGGCCGGGGCCGAAGGGGTCGTGGCCTGCGCCGCAGAAGGTGTGCCAGTAGCACACGGCAAAGCGGAAGTGCTCTTTCATGGTCTTGCCGGCCACTACGCGGTTCTCGTCGTAATACTGGAACGCGAAGGGGTTGTCGGACTCAGGGCCTTCGTAGGCAATTTTGCCAACGCCGGGGAAATACTCTTTATCGCCTAGGGTGATGCTCATGGTAATGACCTTTTGTGCTTTGTGTGAAAAGAGGTGGGCGGCGGTGGAGCCACCGCCCGGTTTCGGGTGTCCTTATCGGGCCTCGGCAAGGCGGCGCTCGACCGCCTCACGCCAATGGCCATAGAGTTCCTGATAACGGGATTGCAGCGCTGCCTCCGGCTCGAGAATCGCCTTGCGGGTCAGGGTGCGGAACACATCCTCACGGGAGGTGTAGTAGTCGCAACCCCAGGCCGCGGCCCGGGCGACGCCCTCGGCGCTGTCGGTCTGATACAGCTCCAGCGGAGCGCCGGTCAGGTTCACAAAGGCGCTGCTGAAAATCGGACTCAAAAACATGTTGCTGTGCCCGGCGCGCACCACGCGGGTTTCCGCGCCCAGGCCCTTGATCAGATCAAAACCCAGGTTCATGGCATAGGCCACGCCTTCCTGGGTGGCGCGGGCGATGTGGTTGACGCTGTGACGGTTCAGGTCCAGGCCATCCATCTGGGCGGACAGCAGCTTGTTGCGCATGATCCGCTCGGCGCCGTTCCCGAAAGGATAGACGTTCAGGCCTTCACTGCCAGGTTCCACAGATTCGCCCAGCTCGTTCAGTTTCGGGTAGGAGACTTCACCGCCGGCGCTCAGCACGCCGCGCAGCCAGCTGTTCATCCGACCGGCGCCGTTGATGCAGGCCAGCAGGCCCTTGTGCACTTCGGCCTCGCCTTTGTTGACGTGGCGGAAGGTGTTGATGCGCTGATCGGGGTCGGCAATGTTCTTGTCGGTGACCGCATAGACCACGCCGGAGGTGCCGGCAGTGGTGGCCACATCGCCCGGCTCCAGCACGTTCAGACTCATGGCGTTGGCCACCTGGTCGCCGGCGCGGAAGGCGATTTTGGTGCCGGGGTTGATGCCGAGTTCGCGGGCGGCCTGTTCGTTCACTTCGCCCTGCACGCCCAGGTTCGGGACCTGTTTGGCCAACAGGCTTGGATCGATATGCCAGTGCTTGAGCAGTTTTTCGGAGGCTTTGTTTTCGGCAAAGTCCCAGAACACGCCTTCGGACAGGCCGGAGGCAGTGGTGGTGCACTCGCCGCTCAGTTTGTAGGCGATGTAGTCGCCGGGCAGCAGAATCTTGTCGATTTTGGCGTAGGTATCCGGCTCGTTTTCCTGCACCCAGCGCAGCTTGGCGGCGGTGAAGTTGCCCGGGGAGTTGAGCAGGTGCTCCATGCACCAGTCTTTACCCAGTTCCTCAAAGGCTTTCTCGCCGGTGGCGACCGCGCGGCTGTCACACCAGATGATCGAGGGGCGCAATACCTCGCCCTGCGCATCCACCGCCACCAGGCCATGCATCTGATAGGAGATGCCGATGGCGCCGATCTTGTCTTTCGCTTCGGGGTGCTCGGCCCACATCTGGGCGCAGCCCTGACGCACGGCGTCCCACCAGGCTTCCGGGGACTGTTCCGCCCAGCCGGACTGCGGGGCGCTGATGGTCATTTCCTGGGGCGGGTAGGTGGCGCCCACCACCCGTTCGCCGGTTTCGCCATTGATGACGGCCAGTTTGACCGAGGAGCTGCCGATGTCTAATCCTAAAAAGTACATAGTTCTACTCTTTCTGTCTGTTGGGTGCTGTCTGTTGGGTTTGAGCCGCTTGCTGCCCATCTTATAGTTTAGGTGACTAACAGTAAATCCGCGTTGATCGATTCAGACCGTCTGCTCGGAGGGCTGACCACGCTTACTTCCGGGGTCATCCGCGCGGGGTGGTGCGGTCGAGTCCCGGACAATCAATCGGTGCTCCACAATTTCCGGTGCCTCGCCAATATCGTGGCCCTCAATGGCGCTGATCAGCCGGCGCATGGTGCGCTCGCCGATCTCTTCCGTGGGCTGCACCACGGTGGTCAGGGGCGGATCCATGATGGCCGCGTAGCGGGTGTCATCGAAGCCCACCACCGAAATGTCTTCGGGGACGCGCAGCCCCCGGCGTTTGATTTCATAGATTGCTGCCATCGCCATTTCGTCGTTGGCGCAGAAAATGGCGGTGGGCGCCTCCGGCAGGCTGAGCAACTTGCGGGTGGCCCGCCGAGCACCGTCGATGGTCTGATCGCCGTTGACCACCCACTCCCGGTGTTCGCCCTGGGGGCTGGCTTTCATGGCATCGAAGTAGCCCCGCTCCCGGTCACGGGTCAGCAGTGAACCGCGCGAACCGGCGATAAAGCCGATGCGCTGGTGACCGAGCTGGAGCAGATACTGGGTGGCCTCGCTCGCGGCGCGACGGTTGTCGACCCGTACGCTGGGGATATGGGCCATTTCGTCGGTGACGTTTTCGCAGCCGAGCACGATCGGGGTGCGCCGTGCCTGGGTGGAGTACTGGCTGGTGCCGGAAATGGGCGAGGGGCTGGCGAGCACGATGATGCCATCGGCCTCCTTGGACATGACCATCTTGCAGTAGTCGTCCAGCTCGGGCTGGCTGCTGGCGGTTTCCCGGATCAGGATCGAATAGCCGGTTTCCCGGGCGACGCCATTGATGCCGCGCATCACGCCTTCCCAGAAGGGCAGGCCCACGGATTGAAGCACCACCAGAATCAGCCCGGTTTTGCCTCGACGAAAGTTGCGGGCCAGGGCATTGGGGGTGTAGCCGGTTTCCTCAATAGCCGACTGAACCG
This sequence comes from Marinimicrobium sp. UBA4509, assembly GCF_002388575.1. Lineage (NCBI taxonomy): Bacteria > Pseudomonadati > Pseudomonadota > Gammaproteobacteria > Cellvibrionales > Cellvibrionaceae > Marinimicrobium > Marinimicrobium sp. UBA4509. The sequence continues at coordinate 33,270 of NZ_DGMV01000056.1, read as the reverse complement.
CCGCCAGGGTCTTGGGTTTGACCTGGTCGGGGCTGTTCAGGCACCGGGATACCGTGGAGATGGATACCCCGGCCAATTTGGCCACTTGCTTGATCGACACGGTTTCGCTCCGTTAGCGCTGTGTGCTCCGACGCTCCGGCCGGAATGAGAGTATTCATAAAAAGGTTTATGAAAACGTTGCCATTCCGGCTTATGGTCGTTAAGACACTGAATAAGGCAGATTATGGACCCGTTTTTAGGTGATTGGCAAGTGGCTGAGTCAAAAAATAGAAACGTTTTCATTTTGGGCAAGAGTGTGGGGTATTGTCCTAATGGCCGTCGGTTCGAGGGGAGGTGGATTAATGGCGGGGGCAGAGAAGAGACCAGTACCTCCGCACGGTCGTACTGGTCTCTTCAGGTTGGAAGCTTCATGCTCCTGAGAAAAGCGTGTCAGCCTACTGGTTCATGGTCAGCTGCCATGACCAGTTCATGGCGCACTCAACCGTAATGTCCTCAGGCACGTACGTGGTTTGCCGCACCTCTATCCAAGTTCCGCTGATATTGCTGGCGTCGGGGTCGTAATAACCGACAAAGTCACTGCTGTCGCTGCTGACGAAGTTTTCCTGTGGTATATGTTCTGACACAGGCTCAAAAAAGCTCAGTTGGCCCTCCGCCGTCAATGTGCCGGTGATGGAGTCAGTGTCATCGCCTGTGCCTGACGTTAAGACGAATGACCCATTGGCCGCGTCCAGTTCCAGTTGAATCTGCTCTTCCAGGGTATCGCCCACCGTCTCATCGGCGCAGTACACGTCGTACCCCGGACCGCTGACGGGATCGTCGATGGTGGGGCCGGTGATCGAAACCAGGGTTTCGGTCAGTGTGTAGGACCCACCGGTTGCCGCGGGCGTGTCGTCGTCGCCACCGCCGTCGGTACCAGAGCCACCACCAGAGCCTACTGATACGCCAGTCGGACCTATTCTTTCAAAAAGAATAGGTTGCTCTTCGCCGCCATTGTTTTCTGTTTCCAGGCTTTCAATCAGCACCAGCTGGTTGGTCTCGGCATTGAAGTTGATGGTAGTAATCGTATCGCCGCCACCATCCAAGCAATCCCGTACTCCAGGAGCCGTGCCGGGGCAGGGGTGTGAAAGGCCCCATTCGCCATTGGTGTCTGTCGCCTGGGTGAACGTGGCGGCGCCGGTGTCGCTGTCGATGGTGTATTGGCCGCGCTCTATACCTGTCTGTCCTGCATCATCCATTGGCGACTCCTGAAGCATGGCGTACAGGCCGCTTTCAAACAGGTGGATGAGAACGAATTCCGTCTCGGTATCAATGCTCCAGGTGCCCACCCGGCCGTCGGTGTCGCTGTAGAGGCGGGTAAACTCAATGACTTCGGCACCGTCGCCTTCGCTGTCGCAACCTTCTCCGACGCCGGTGTCGGCGCCCAATAACAGCTTGTCGTCGCCGGGGTTGTCGCCAGTTACCAGGTCAAAGGTGAACAGGCTGTCTTCCTCTGAGGCGCAGGTGCTGCCGGACAGGCCAATCTCACCGTTGTAGTCGCGCACGTTCGACAGGGTGATCTGGCCATTGTTGATGTTCCAGTCGAGTTCACCCACTTCGAAACCATCCATTTCGGGCCAGTCCTCGTCATTGAAGATGGCGAAGCGACCGTCGGCTAATAGGGTCAGCACGATGACAAACTGTTCTTCAGGATCCGCCGCTGACGTGTCCACGTAATACCAGCTCCCCACGGCCTGGTCCCGGACATTGTCGATTGAGGCCTGTAGGTGAGCCCGAGCGTCTTCGGCGGTAACCAGGGTGGCATTGTCGCTGCCGGAGTTGGTGACCAGGTCGGCCACCTGATCATCGAAATCCTCAGCCGAGAAATCCACCGCCGTGGCGAAGTCGGCGGCCTGGCTGGCGATATCGATGCCGTTGCTGGCATCCCCATCAAAATCGAGGGTCTGCAGCAGGCGGGCAATATTGGTCGCTACCACATCAGTGGGGTCATCGGTGCCGGCAATGGTCAGAGGCGTAATGACGCCGCGTGCGGTGGTTGGGGGGAAGCTCAGATCACCAATGGAGAAGGTCACGGTATCGCCCGGCTCAAAGGTGAACCGGCCTTGGGCGTCGGTGGTGCCGGTGACGCCGCTGGGAGCGTTGGTGAACGTCACTCCCGCAACAGCACTGTCGACAAAGGTGCCGGTACGGCTGCCGGCGGTGGGCTCGTCGTCCCCGCCGTCATCATCGGTGCCGTCGTCACCATCGCTATCGTCGTTGGTGTCACCACCATCGTCGTCATTGGTATCGCCGCCGCCGTCGTCGTTGGTGGGTGGGGTGTCACCGCCGCTGCTGCCGCCGCCGCAAGCGGCCAGCGTTATCAGGGCGAAGCTCAACAGTAAGGTTCGAATGAATACAAGCATGATCTGGCTCCAATATGATTATGAGAGGTCGGTACCGAATCCTGGTCCGGACGGGTCCCTGTCGCTGCCGATGGAGCGGAACAGCGGCTCCGGCGCGAAGCTGTCGCTAAACTCCTCCCGGCAGTCTAGTACAGGTGGGGTAGAGGGGCATCACCCATTTGAGGTATGACGGACCGGAGGTGGCGGCAGCCAGACCGACGGTTTGGCAAAAACCCCTTGCACTCGGGGCCCTAACACTGAACAATTCCCGTTTCGGCGGAGGTCAGATTCCGCACGCCCCTCCGTCCTGTGACGTTGAGTGACGACTGCAAGGTGATCAATGACAGAGCTGTACATTTTGCGCAATCAGCATGGGTATTTTCTGGGTAAACAGAAGGATTGGCTGGACGGTCGGGACCGCGGTGCCCTGTACAAGACACCCCACAAGGACGAGGCCATCAATCTGAAGGTGGAAGTGAGCGCCAAGGATTTCGAACAGCGGATTCATATTCTGCCCTGTCAGCCCGATGAGCGTGGTCTTCCGGTGCTGGCGGTGGATGACATGCCCCCGCCGCGGGCCCGAGTGAAGCCGGTCCGGGCGGACAGTGCCGAGCCGGCGCCGGAAGCGTCACCTGAGCCCTCCGAGTCCGCCCAAGAGGCGCAAGACTAACGCGTTTTCAATACCGGCCGGTTCGTGCTGTAAAGGAGCCAACCTTGTCCCAATCCGAGCGTTTCCGCCATCTTCTGACGCACTTCGCGTCAACCGCCAATCAGACGCTGGGCGGCATTCGCCGGGGCGTGGAAAAAGAGAGTCTGCGGGTGACGCCCGAGGGTGAACTGTCCCAGGCGGTGCACCCCAAAGGGCTGGGGTCGGCGCTGACACACCCGCATATCACCACCGATTACAGCGAAGCGCTGCTTGAGTTCATTACCGAGCCGTTCACCCGGGTCGATGCATTGCTCAAGCAGCTGGATGATGTTCACCGTTACACCTATAGCGTGCTGGACCGGGAGTTGCTCTGGCCGGCCAGCATGCCCTGTGCGCTCAAGGGCGAGGAAGGGGTGCCGGTGGCGCTCTATGGCAGCTCCAACAGCGGCAAGATGAAAACCGTGTACCGCCTGGGGCTGGCCCACCGCTACGGGCGGGTCATGCAGACCATTGCCGGAGTCCATTACAACTTCTCGCTGCCGGACGATTTCTGGCGCACCCTGCAGGGCGAAGAGGGAGATACCGGCTCCCTGCAGGATTTCAAAACCCGGCGCTACTTCGACCTGATTCGCAACTTCCGGCGCTATTCCTGGCTGTTGATCTATCTGTTCGGCGCCGCCCCTGCGGTCTGTCGTTCATTTGTGCGCAATCGGCCGCACAAACTGGTGCCGTTTGAGGGCGATGAGCATACCCTGCACGCCCCTTACGCTACCTCGTTGCGCATGGGGGATCTGGGTTACCAAAGCGATGCCCAGCAACAGATGATTGTCTGCTACAACGATCTACCCTCGTACCTTCAGACGCTGTGCAAAGCCATCACCCAGCCTCACCCGGCCTATCAGGCCGTTGGCGTGAAGGGGACAGACGGCGAGTACCAACAGCTCAACACCAGTCTGCTGCAGATCGAGAACGAGTTTTACAGCAGCGTGCGTCCCAAGCGCACCACACGGCGTGGCGAGACGGCGCTACAGGCGCTTCGACTGCGCGGCGTAGAGTACGTTGAGGTGCGCTGCGTTGATCTGAACCCCTATGAGCCCTTGGGTATCAGTGCCGAGCAGATCCATTTTCTGGATGCCTTCCTGCTGCACTGTCTGTTGTCGCCGAGCCCGAAAGCGGACGATCAGGAGTATCGCAACATCCAGGAAAACCAGACGCGGATTGTCTACCGTGGCCGTGAGCCCGGCCTGAACTTGTGCCGCGGGGCCGGTGAAGTATCGATGTTCGAGTGGGCCGGTGCACTGTTGCGGGAGATGGATGACTGCGCGGGTCTGCTGGATCAGAGTGCCGGTGACGGGCACTTCCGGGCGGCGGTGGCGCAGCAGCGTCGCAAACTGGACAACCCGGCCCTCACGCCCTCGGCTCGGGTTCTGGAAGACATGCGCCGGGACAAGCTGACCTTCTTCCGCCACTCCATGGGGTTGGCCGAGCGGCACCGGGAGGCGTTTCTGCAGCGTCCGCTGGCGTCTGAGCAACAAGCCGCCTACGTGCGAATGGCGGAACAGTCCCTGAGCGACCAGGAAGCCGTCGAGGCGGAGGATCAGCTCAGCTTTGAAGACTACTTGGCGAACTATTACCGCCAGTATCAGGACTGCGGTTGCAGCGCCTCCGAGACTTAGCGCTGAACCACAAAGTTCCGGAACAGCAGGTCGCGGACCACGTTTTCCCGACCTTCCTCCTGCGCGAGCAGCGCGTTGGTTTCCGCCAGCGCGGTCTGGCGAAGTTGCTCGCGCCCGCTCTGGGTATTGATCTCTTCCTCCCCCTGGCGACTGAACAGCATGACCAGGTGGTGGCGTATCAGTGGCATGTGATGGCGGATCACACTGGCGTCCCGGGATTTATCGAGACGTAGCGAGACTTCGGCCCGTAAATACTTGAGCCGCCCCGGTCCGCCGTAGTTGACCACCAGTGGCTCACTTAGCGGTACATAAAGCTGGCCGTCTTCCAGCTCATCCTCCTGGGCGCTGGCTGACCAGCTCAACAGCAGACCGACGCTGAGCGCCAAGGACAGAAAAAAGCCTGTCGACGGTCGGTTAGACGCATATTTGAAGATCGACATCGGAAACCTACCGGTGATTCATTCGGGAATCTGTGCGCTAAATGGTGGCGCGCTCAGGGCGTTATTGCGTACCATTGTAGCCTAAAGGCGGCGCAGTGATAGCGCCTTGTGATGGCCCCAAGAGACCTGATTATGCCATTGACCATTCGTATGACCAACCTGCTCATCCTGCTCGCGGTGATGGC
>NZ_DGMV01000056.1:21585-27833 GCF_002388575.1 Marinimicrobium sp. UBA4509 | reverse complement strand
GCGGTGATGGCCATGATGGCCGTTGCACTGTATATGGAGCACGCCATGGGGTTGGAGCCCTGTCCCCTGTGTGTCAGTCAGCGAATTTTCGTCATTCTGGTGGGCGTCTGGGCGCTTCTGGCATTTTTACACCATCCGGGGCGCATCGGCCGGGGTATTTATGCGGGGTTGGGGGTGCTCTCGGCGGTCGCCGGTGGTGCCGTATCCAGCCGCCAGCTGTGGCTGCAGAGCCTGCCCGCCAGCGAAGTGCCCGCCTGTGGTCCGGGGGTGGATTATATTCTGGATACCTTCCCGCTGCTGGATGCGCTGCGGGTCATGCTCACCGGTGACGGCAATTGCGCCGAGGTGGCCTGGTCACTGTTCGGGATCAGCATTCCCGGTTGGACGCTCATTGGATTTATACTACTGGGGCTTGCACATCTGTGGCAGGCCCTGCGTCGGCGCTGAATCGGGCGTCGATGTTTCTCTCGGTTAAGGACGGGTTATGTTAGACAACTGTAAAGATGCAAAAGAGCGCTGGGGCGGCGTGAGTACAATCATTGATCGCTGGCTGGAAGAGCGGCGCAAAATGCTGGTTCAGTTTTGCGACCTCAGCGCCATGAAGGCCGGTGAGGCCGACGAAGAGTTGCGAGGTCATAAACTGCGCCACCTGTGCGAAATCATGGTGGATTACGTGTCGGCCGGGCACTTTGAAGTGTACGACCAACTGATCAAGGAAGGGCGTGAGTTCGACGATGAAGACGCGCTGAAAGAGGCCAGCCAATTGTTCAAGGTGGTGGACCTGACCACCCAGGAAGTGCTGGACTTCAACGACAAGTATCTGGAAACCGATGACCTGGAAGCGTTGGATCGGGATCTGTCGACACTGGGCGAAACCCTGGAAACCCGGTTTACCGCTGAAGATCGCATGATTGCCGTGTTACATACCGCACACAAAGATCTGGTGGCCTGATCCCCGATCACTGAAACGAGCGAGACCCGCCTATGCGTAACGCTGCGTCCGTGGTTCGTCACTTCTCCCGCCTGGGCCTGTGCTCGCTCCTCGGGCTGACGCTCGCCGGGTGTGATCGGCCGGCAGAGCCGGTGGCCAGCCTGGAAGTGGCCTCCCGCAGTGTTCAATCGGGCGCCCTGTCCCGCAACGGGGCCTGGGCGGTGGTCGGGTCCGGCTATCAGGGCGGCAGCCTCTGGGCCCTCGACACGGATGAGCGTCGCTATGACTGGAATCACAAAGCCGACAGCCTCACCCTGATCACTTCCGCAAGCTTCTCGCCAGAGGGTGACTACGCCCTCACGACCGATGAGCGTACCCTGGTGCTCTGGAATCGTCAGAGTGGCCAGGCCGAACAATACTGGAGCAGCCCGTCGGAGATTCTGGTCAGCCAGCTGGGGCCCGAGGGGGAGCGCGCGCTGTTGGGGTTGGCCGATCACCGCGCTTCGCTGTACAACGTCCGCCGCGGCGGAATCATCCGCAACCTGCATCACAGTGACCGGGTATCGGCGGTGGCCCTGAGTGGCGATGGCACCCGCGCCCTGACAGGCTCCGATGAAGGAACATCTACCCTGTGGAATCTTGAGACCGGCGACCCGATCGTCTCCCAGCAACATGATTCCCCCATACAGTGCGTGGCGATGAGTCCGGACGGCAGGAAATTGCTCTCGGCGGCCCGCTATGAACGCCCCAGGTTGTGGAGTGCGGAAGGCGATCTGATCTGGGAATTGCCGCTGCCCGAGGAGCGTGTCAAGCGCGGCACCCAGGTGACCGTGGCGCGCTTCAGTGACGATGGCGATTGGCTCTTGACCGGGCAGCCGTCGGGTCGCGTCGATCTGTGGGATTTGCAACGCCGGGCGGTGGTGTACAGTTGGCAGTTGCCCAAGAGGAAAGCCTTTCATCCGACCGCCGTGGCGGTGATGGATCTCGCCTTTACCGACAACCCGGACGTTTATCGAGCGCTCAGTTCCGATGGCTTTGTGCACGATCTGACGTACTGATCGATACCGGTTTCTACCGGGCATTAAAAAAGCCGCCCTTTTGAGGCGGCTTTTTTAAGACGGGGACTGAATCGGTGGTTATTCAGCGCCTTCGCTATCAGCGTCGGCCTGGTCGTCAATTTCGAGCAGCTCAACTTCAAAGATCAATGCGGCATTGGGCGGAATGGGACCATTGCCGCCGGGGCCGTAGGCCAGATCGGAGGGGATGTACAGCTCGTACTTGGAACCTTCCGACATCAGCTGCAGCGCTTCGGTCCAGCCGGCAATCACACTGTTCAGTGCGAAGGTGGCCGGCTGGTCGCGCTCGTAGGAGCTGTCAAACTCGGTACCATCGAGCAGGCGACCGCGGTAGTGAACGGTCACGGTGTCGTCGGCTCCGGGCTTGGCGCCGTCACCCTCTTCGAGCACTTTATACTGCAGGCCGCTATCGGTCTGACTCACGCCCTCAGCGTTGGCGTTTTCCGCGAAGAAAGCTTCGGCTTCCTGCTTGTTGGTTTCCGCGGCCGCTTCCTGCTCGGCTTCGCGACGGGCCATTTCCTGCTCCTGGAAGGTCTGCATCACTTCGCGCATCTCTTCCTCGCTCAGGCGCGGCTCTACGCCGTCACGCTTGTCGCGCAGGGCCTGGGCAAAAGCATCGGGCTCAATGGTCACGCCGCCCTGAGCCAGGTTTTCGGCCAAATTGGTGCCGAAAACGTAGTTGACCTTTTCTTCCAGAGTTTCCAGTTTGGCGGGTTCGTTCTCGGGTTCGGCCTGATTGCAGCCAACCATCAGAGCGGTTGCACCGAGCAGGCCCGCGATCAATCGTACATTGCGTTTCATGCGTTGCACCTTCTTTTATAGTGGTTTGTCAGTCTGCCCGCTTAGCCAGCGGTGTCAAAGAGCGCTCCATGGTAACCCAAACCGGGGGGCAATGGGCGCCTTTTTGCGGCGCTAACTGGCCACAATGAGAACCCGTTGGTCCACATTTTCGCCGGTAGGTTCCATCGAGTGCACTAAATGGCGAAAATTTTTGCCAATCTGGCCCAATTCGGCGTGCTGCCATACACATTTTTGCCCGACGATACTACAATACCAGCACAGGTTTACGCGGTTAATCGCTCACTTTCCAACTGCACAGGAATTTCACTATGGCTGCCAAGAAAAAAGCTACCGTCAGCGTGTCCGATCTGGAAAAGCAGGTCGAAAAAGTCCAGTCGCAGCTGGACCAGGCGCGCGCCAAAAAACTCACCCAGGCTGAGAAGGCCGCCGCCCAGGCCAAAAAGGCTCTGGATACGGCCAAGCGCAAGCTGAAAACGCTGCGCAGCAAAAAGGCCGCCGCCGGCAAGGTCAAGGCGAAAACCGTCGCCGCTCAGCAGCGGTTGCGCAAGGCGTCCGATGCGGTAGTCGCCCAGCAGAAAGTGGTTGATACCGCACAAGCCACTCTGGATGTAGCGAAGCAGACACTGGCTTCGGCCAAGGCGGAAAAGAAACAGGCGGATCAGTTGGCGCGTGAAGTTCGCAAAGCGACCCGCGCGGTTGAGAAAAAAATGAACAAGAAGGCGGCGAGCAAGCGCGGTACGCGCAAGAAAACCGCCAGCGCCAGTGCAAAGAAAACCACCGCCAAAAAAGCCACCGCCAAGAAGGCAAGCACCAAAAAAGCCGCCGCCAAAAAGACTGCGGCGAAAGTGACCACCAAGAAGGCGAGCACCAAGAAGAAGGCTGCGGCCAAAAAGGCACCGGCGAAAAAAGCGCCGGCCAAGAAAGCGGCCAGTAAGAAAGCCAGCACAAAAAAAGTGAGCACCAAAAAAGCCGCGAGCAAGGCATCCACGACCCAGTCGGCGACCCCGAAAAAAGCCGCGGCCAAGAAGGCTCCCGCCAAGAAAGCAGCGGCGAAGAAACCGGCCGCCAAGAAGGCACCCGCGGCCCAGAAGTCCCCTGCGAAGAAGGCGCCTGCGAAAAAGGCAGCGTCCAAACCAGAGCCCCAGAAGCCGGCCGCACCGGAAAGCACCACTCCCGCAGCGGGCGCGACCAGTGAGAGCAACGCCGGGGCGAACCGCAACCCGGAGGCACCACCGGTACAGCCGGCCCAGGAGCATCCCCATGAGCCGGTTCCCGGTCACCAGAGCACGGAGCTGATTGAGCCGACCGGCAAGCCCAAGGCCGAGCCTGTTCCGGATCGTCCCGCATCGGGCAGCCTGTTTGGTCGCGACTTTTTCGACAGTGATGACAAATTCTAGGGGCTGAGTCTATCCGGGCCGCAGGCCCGGGCAAGGCCAACGAAACACGACTCTGGAAAAACGCACAACGGGAGGCTCAGGCCTCCCGTTGTGCGTTTGGGGCTTGTGTTGGGCTCAGGCGCGGATCAGCACCTCAAGCATCTCCCGGACTTTGTCGTCGGGAAGATGTAGTGCTCGAGCATAGACGGTCAGGTTGGCGCCCGGTGTCACCGACGCTTTGCGCTGGCTGCCGAGCCAGGTGCGGGCGAGTTTTTCCAGTCGGGCCTGAACGGCCTGTTCGGCCTGCAGTTCGGCGGCCTTGATCGCCTGACGGCTGGCTTCGATGGTCCGGTCTGACGTGCCGTAATGGCGCTTGATATGCTGGCGCATGCGCCGTAAGGGCTCGACGATCTCCGTACGCCAGGGGGCGATGTAGGCCTGGGCAAGGCGCAGCCGGGTGTCGTTGATGGCGAGGCCTTCCTGTTCCAGCCAGCGCAGCCAGAGTAGAATATTCACATCCCCGCCCCAGCCGTCCTGTATGCTCAGGCACAAGGTCTCCACCCCCGGCTGCTGGTAAAGCTGGAGCGAAAAGTCCCATAAATGGGTATAGAGCCGGGCGAGGTTCATTGCCAATTTCCTGTTGGGCTACTCAACGGCCAGCCGGCCATCTAGAACGTGTAGAATACGCGCCATGATCCAATTACAGCAAGTTTCCCTGCAGCGCGGTCGGCAGTTTCTGCTCGATCACGCGGACCTCACCCTTTTCCCCGGCCAGAAGGCGGGCCTCATTGGCCCCAATGGCAGCGGCAAGTCCAGCTTCTTTCAATTGCTTCTGGGCCGCCTGCAGACCGACAGCGGCCAATGGGATATTCCGCGCCAGTGGCGCGTCGCGCATATGGCCCAGGAAGTGGAAACCCTGGACCGGCGGGCGGAAGATTATGTCCTCGACGGCGATACCGAACTGCGGCGTCTGGAGTCGGCCATCGAGTCCGCCCATGACGATGGTGAGCGACTGGCCCGGTTGTACGCCGAAATGGAAAACATTCAGGCCTACTCGGCACCCGCCCGGGCTCAGCAGTTGCTTTCCGGCCTCGGGTTCGCTCCCGGGGATGGTGATCGCCCAGTGTCTGACTTTTCCGGCGGTTGGCGCATTCGCCTGAACCTGGCTCAGGCATTGATGTGTCCCTCGGATCTGCTGCTGTTGGACGAGCCCACCAACCACCTGGACCTGGACGCGACCCTGTGGCTGGAGCAGTGGTTGCAGCGCTATCCGGGCACATTGATCATCATCTCGCACGACCGGGACTTTCTGGACAATGTGGTCGACCGCATTGTGGCCCTGGAAAACGCCAAACTGAACTTGTACGTGGGTAACTATTCCGCCTATGAGCACCAGCGGGCGGAGAAGCTCGCTCAGCAGGACGCGGCCTTCAAAAAGCAGCAGGAGCAGATTGCGCATATGGAAGCCTATGTGCGCCGTTTTCGCGCCCAGGCCAATAAAGCCCGGCAGGCCCAGAGCCGCCTGAAGGCGATTGAGCGGATGGAGAAAATCGCTCCGGCCCATGTCGACTCGCCGTTCAGTTTCCGGTTCTCGCCTGCGGGGAAAATGTCCAGCCCGCTGATCAACCTCAGTGAGGCTGATATCGGCTACGGCGACAAACGCATCCTGAGTCAGGTGAATCTCGGGATTTTGCCCGAGACCCGTATTGGCCTGTTGGGCCCCAACGGCGCCGGTAAGTCCAGTCTGATAAAAACCCTTTCCGGTGAACTGCCCTTGTTGAGTGGCGAGTGTCACACCGGTGACAACTTCCAGCTCGGCTACTTCGCTCAGCACCAGCTTGATGCGCTGGACCTGGAGGCCTCCGCCGCACAACACATTCTGCGAATGACCCCCACGGCCCGCGAGCAGGAAGTGCGGGACTTCCTCGGGGGGTTCGATTTTCACGGCGACCGGGCCTTTGAGCCCATTACCCATTTCTCCGGTGGCGAAAAAGCGCGTCTGGCGCTGGCGATCATTGTCTGGCAGAAGCCCAACGTATTGTTGCTGGACGAACCGACCAACCA
>NZ_DGMV01000056.1:21212-21447 GCF_002388575.1 Marinimicrobium sp. UBA4509 | reverse complement strand
CTGGACGAACCGACCAACCACCTGGATCTGGAGATGCGCCAAGCGCTGACCTTGGCGTTGCAGGATTTTGAAGGAGCCGTGTTGGTGGTGTCACACGATCGTCATCTGCTGCGCAGCACCGTGGATGAGTTTCTGTTGGTGGCCGACGGCCAGGTGAGTGCTTTTGATGGCGATCTGGACGACTACTATCGCTGGTTATTGCAACGACGCCAGGAGGATAATGCTGTCGAGCGCG
>NZ_DGMV01000056.1:19419-21076 GCF_002388575.1 Marinimicrobium sp. UBA4509 | reverse complement strand
ATAATGCTGTCGAGCGCGCCGCCGCGCCACCGCCCCAGCAAGACAAAAAAGCGCAACGTCAGGAGGCCGCGGCCCGCCGCGCTCAGTTGAAGCCGCTGACGGACAAGCTCAAAAAAGTGGAACGCCAGATGGATAAGCTGAACCAGTCGCTGTCCGGCATCGAAACCGAGCTGGCCGATCCGGCGATCTACGATGCCGAGAACAAGCAGCGTCTGCAGGAACTGCTAAAATCTCAGGGAGAGACCCAGGCACAACTCGACGAGTGCGAGGAACAATGGCTCGCGCTCAGTGAAGAACTGGAACAATACGCATAGGGTAACTGGATGTTCAATCTGTCCCGCCTGTTTGGTGCCCGCGCCAGCCACATTGCCGCCATCGATCTGGGGTCCAACAGCTTTCATATGATTGTCGCTCGTTGGGAAAACGATCAGCTCACCCTGCTCGATAAACTGCGTGACCCTGTACGCCTGGGGTGGGGACTGACCGAAGACGGTCGCCTGGACGATGAGGCTCGTGACCGGGCCATGGCCTGCCTGGACCGGTTCGGTGAACGATTGCGGGATTACCCCTCCCGCAGCGTGCGGATCGTCGGCACAAAAACCCTTCGCAGCATCGAGGACTCCCGCGCCTTTCTGAGCGATGCCCAGAGTCGACTCGGGCATCCGGTGGAAATCATTTCGGGTGAAGAGGAGGCCCGCCTGGTGTATCTGGGCGTCGCACACTGCATCGCCCCCGGAGAGGGACGCCGGATGGTGGTGGATATCGGCGGCGGCAGCACCGAGGTGATTCTGGGGCAGGGCATGCTGCCGGAACTCAAGGAAAGCCTGAGCATGGGGTGCGTGGCCCTCACCAAGCGTTTTTTCTACGACGGCAAGGTCACCGATAAACTGATCAAAAAAGCGCGCCTGGCCTGCCAGCAGGAAATTTCACCGGTGCTGGACAGTTTTCTCGATCAGGGCTGGCAAGAGGTACTGGGCGCGTCCGGCACCATCAAAGCGGCGGCCAAAGTCTGCGAACAGAATGGCTGGACTGATGGCACCATCACTGTTGACGGTCTGAAGAAAATCATCAAGGCCTATCAGGATCACGGAAAGCTGGATCTGAACTTGAAAGGGCTTTCAAGTGACCGGGAACCGGTATTTCTCGGCGGGGTGATTGTGTTGACCTCGATTTTCGAAAGCCTGGGCATTGAAAAAATGCTCGCCGCCGATTGGGCTCTGCGCGAGGGATTGTTGTACGACCTCAAGGGCCGACTGGAAAACCGGGATATCCGTCAGGAAAGTGTCGACGCCCTGGCCAAGCGCTTCCACGTCAATCTTCCGAAAGCGGAGCAGGTGGAACAGACCGCCCGGGTTCTCCTTGATCAGGTGGCCGATACCTGGGGGATGGACAATGTCGAGGCAGGCAAGTTACTGGGTTGGGCCGCCCGCCTGTACCCGGTAGGCCTGGATATTTCCCACACCGATTACCACAAACACAGCGCCTACATTATCGATAATGTGGACCTGGCGGGTTGCTCCAAGGCCGAGCAGGCGCAACTGGCGGCCCTCGCGCTTGCGCACCGCAAGCGCTTCCCGGCGAAGAAGTTCCCGATGGATGATGCCGAGTTGGTGCAGCTGGCCATCGTGCTGCGGCTGGCGGTGATTTTCAATCGGGC
>NZ_DGMV01000056.1:3457-19325 GCF_002388575.1 Marinimicrobium sp. UBA4509 | reverse complement strand
CTTTCAATCGGGCCCAGAAGAAAACCGATAATCCACCGATTCAGTTCGGTGTGCACAAACAGACCTTGACGTTGAGCGTTCCGGGACAGTGGGTGGAGAGTAATCCCCTGACCCTGGCGGACCTGGAAACCGAGGCGGGGTATTTAAAAGATATTGGTTACCAACTGGATATTGTTGCGGTGTGACGGTTGGGTAACGGCGGATGCACCCGCCATCCACCAAAATCCCTAAACCGACGTCAACTGCCGCGCCGCCCACCGGTCCAACAGAATCGCCTGAGAATCCACTGCCTCTTCTCCGCCCTTGGGCTGCAAGTTCTGGTAGCTACCGTTGGACTGTAAAATCCAGGCGTGGGTATTGTCCTGCAGGTACAATTCCAGATCCTCAATAATCCGGTCGCGAATTTTCTTGTGCTTGATCGGAAAACAGGTCTCCACCCGGTGAAACATATTGCGGATCATCCAGTCGGCGCTGGAGCAATAAAGCTCCGGATTGCCGTCATTTTCAAAGTAGAACACCCGGCTGTGCTCAAGCAGACGCCCGACAATGGAGCGCACCTGAATATTATCTGACAACCCTTCGACGCCGGGACGCAACTGACAGATGCCGCGCACAATCAAATCGATTTTGACACCCGCCCGGGCGGCCGCATAGAGCTCGTTGGTGAGTTCTTCTTCATACAGCGAGTTCATCTTGGCAATGATACGCGCCGGCTTGCCCTTTTCCGCATTCTCTTTTTCCGTGCGAATCCGTCGCACCATCCCCTTGTGGAGGGTAAAGGGCGCGTACAGCAGGCAATCCATCTTGGACGCCTTGCCCAGACTGCTTAGTTGCAGAAACACCCGATAGACGTCTTCGCCGATCTCCCGGTCACTGGTCATCAGACCGTAGTCGGTGTACAGCATGGTGGTTTTCGGGTGGTAGTTGCCCGTACCCAGGTGTACGTAGTAACGCAATTTGTTCTCTTCCCGACGGGCCACCAGCAGCATCTTGGCGTGTGTTTTAAACCCCACCACCCCGTAAATCACGTGAATACCATAGCGCTGCAGGCGCTCGGCCAGGGCGACATTCTGCTCCTCATCAAAGCGCGCCCGCAGCTCGACAATGGCGGTCACTTCTTTGCCCGCTTTGGCGGCGGCTACCAGTGCGTCCACCACCGGCGAGTTGGAACCGGTTCGGTACAACGTCTGCTTGATGGCTAAAACGTTCGGATCGGTGGCCGCTTCGCGCAGAAAATCCACCACGGCATGGAAGGAGTCGAACGGGTGATGAAGCAGGATGTCCTGCTTTTTCAGCGCCGAGAAATAGCTGTTGGCCCGCTTGGGCAATCGGGGCATGTTCTGCACAAAGGGGGTGAAGTAATAGGCGCTGTCCTTGATCAGGTCAAACAGGTCTGACAATCGGTTCAGGTTGACCGGGCCGTTGATGCGATAGACATCCCGTGGCTTGATTTCGCAGCGCTGCATCAGAAAATCTTCGAGCTCTTTGGGGCAGGTATCCGCCACTTCCAGGCGTACTTCATCACCGTACTGGCGATACACCAGCTCACCCTGCACCGCTCGCAGCAGGTCCTCGCTTTCTTCTTCATCGAGGAAAATATCGGAGTTGCGGGTCAGCCGGAACTGATAGCTGTCGATCACCGTCATGCCGATAAAAATTTCCGACATGAAGTAGTGAATGATCGAGGAGACGAAAACGAAGGTTCGTCCCTCGCCACTGAATTCTTCCGGCAGTTCGATCATATGGTTGAGAGATCGGGGCACCTGCACAATGGCTCGACCGGAGCTGCGACCAAAGGCATCTTTACCGTCGAGCTTGACAATAAAATTCAGGCTTTTATTGAGAATGCGCGGAAAAGGGTGCGCCGGGTCCAGACCGATGGGGCTGAGCAGCGGCAGAATATCGGTTTCGAAGTAGTCGTGCAGATAGTCAATCTGTGCCTCGTTCCACTCCTCACGACGCAGAATCCGGATGTGATTGTCCCGCAGCAGGGGGAAAAGTTGATCATTGACGATCCGGTACTGCTCATCCACCAGGGCATGCGCTCGCTCGGATACCTCGGTCAGGGTCTGCTCCTGACTCAGGCCATCGGGCCCGGCGGGGCTGGAGGCATTAAGCTCCAGCATCTCAACCAGCCCACCGACCCGGACCTCGAAAAATTCGTCGAGGTTGGTGGCGAAAATACAGACAAACCGGAGTCGTTCCAGCAATGGCAGCGAATGATCGTAGGCCTGATAGAGGACTCTTTTGTGGAACTCAAGCAGACTGAGTTCGCGATTGAAAAACGCGTTGGACACGGTGTAACCCTGTTGCGCCATAAAACGAAGGCCCTACCTTATTGCAGAAATATGACAATCATAAGTCAGGCGCCAGGGCATCTCCCTTTGGGCCGCGCTCATGTCGCCCTCAGTATAGCACCCGTCGGGTCCGGATTTTCCTGGGTTGCAATCGATTGCGGAGCGTGACGGAGCAGGCTATGCTTGCCACAGAGCCTGGCACTATCAGACCCGGAATTGCCAATAATAACCACTGCGCCCAATGTGGCTGCGGCCCAACGCGAGGACTTTCCCCATGACATGGCCCATGACTCGTCGCGCCTTCACCCGCAATGCCCTCACGGCCCTTGGTCTGACACTGCCCCTGGGGAGTGCCCAGGGAGCTGAACGCCCGCCCAATATCCTGGTGCTGGTGGCCGACGACGCCGGAGCCCGGCACTTTGGCTGCTATGGCAACCCGGAGATCAAGACCCCGCACATCGACCGTCTGGCGCGGGGAGGGTTGACCGCCGATAACGCGATACTGACCACGCCCCAGTGCAGCCCGTCCCGGATCAGTATTCTCACCGGGCGCTACCCGCACGAAACCGGAGCCGAAGACCTGCACATGCCCCTGCCGGAGGGCGACCCGATTGTTCCGGGACTGCTGCAACAGGCTGGCTACTTCACCGGGCATATGCAGAAAACCCACTACGGCCCACACGCGGACGCCCAGTTCCAGTGGTATGACCCGGGGTTGGATCAGCTCGACGGGTTCATTGATGCGGCGCAGGGTAAGCCGTTCTTCATGTGGGTCGGATTTGACGACCCGCACCGTCCCTATCAGGACAATACCATTCCCGAACCCCACGACCCGGCGCGTCTGCCTCTGGCTCCCTGGTTGGCCGATACCCCCGAAACCCGCCTGGACCTGGCGCGTTACTACGACGAAATCGCCCGTATGGACGGGGTAATCGGGCGGATGATGGCCACGCTCGCGGCGCGCAACCTGGCCGAGGAGACGCTGGTGGTGTTCCTGAGCGACAATGGCGCCCCCTTCCCCCGGGAAAAAGGCGCCCTGACCGACGCTGGCGTCAAAACCCCATTGATCTTCCACTGGCCGGGCAAAGTGCCCGCAGGCAAGCGGACGGCGGATGTGATCAGCGTCATGGACCTGGCGCCGACCTGGCTGCAGCTGGCGGGGCTGGATCCGTTGGAGAACATGGGCGGCAGCTCCCTGGTGCCCCATATCCTGGGGCTGGAGCCCTTTACCCGGGATGCGGCCTTCAGCGAGCGCAATTGGCACGACACCGACGAGCATCTGCGCAGTGTCCGTACTCGGCGGTACAAGCTGATCCACAACGCCTATATTCACCTCCCGTTCGGCTCCCCGGCGGACGTTTCGGAAAGCCCCTCCTGGCGGGCCCTGTTCGAGCTCAAGCAGAAGGGGCAGCTCAGCCCGGAACAGGCGCTACTGTTCCGGTCACCCCGCCCGGAGATCGAGTTCTACGACCTGGAGCAGGATCCCTGGGAGCTGAACAACCTGGCCGGTGACCCTGCCTATCGGGACCGACTGCGGGAGCACGTCAGGCTGCTCGAAGCTTGGCGCGAGACTACCGGCGACTTCCCTCCCTCCCGGCGCCAGCGCCGGGGCCATACCGACCGGATTCGCGGGGTGTTTTTCTCCGATACCATACCGCCGATGACGGATCCCTAGCCGATTTGGTGATAATCTGGAGGCGCCAGATGGCGGATTTTGCTTTCACGGTCGTCCTACAGACAACGAGCCCCGGCGTCGGCTGTGCGGGGATTGCGTGATACGACCATAGACGCGAAAATAAGTATGACAAATAAAGAGAGCTTGGAGAACGTATACCTTTCGATCAGAAAAGGGCTGATAAGGGCTGTTTCCCGGCTGGTGCCTCCCAAGGAGATAGAGGACATCGTCCAGGAAACCTATGTCCGAATTTGCGCGGTCAAGCAGACCGAGCAGATCCGGCACCCTCGCTCGTTTCTGTACCGGACGGCCCGCAACCTGGCGCTTGATCATCTCAAGCGGGCCGAGACGCGGGTGGGCGTCAGTATGGAAGATGACAGCGTAAACCTGGATTGGGCTACCGATGATGTTGACCAGGTATACAGCCAGGTATCGGCCAAACAGGAGTTTGAACAGTTTTGTGAGGCGGTTCGACATCTGCCCCTGCAGTGTCGACGAGCCTTTGTGTTGAAAAAGGTGTACGGATACTCCCAGAAAGAGATTGCCCAGAACCTGAATATCAGCGAGAACACCGTTGAGAAGCATATTGCCACGGGCATGAGCCGGTGCAGGAAATACATGAAACAGGCTTCGGCCAATGTGAACAGGAATCCGGGCTCGTTCAAGAGCCAGGAGATAAAGTGATGAGTAATATTTATCAATTTCAGACAGAAGAGCAGATGTATGAGGATGCGAGCCTGTGGGTAGCGCGTCTTGATCGCGGTCTGTCTGAAGAAGAGACTGCCGCCTTGCGCCGCTGGCTCGACGTCAATCCCGGTCATCGTGACTGCCTGCTGGAAATGGCGGAGCTCTGGGACCGCATGGACAGCCTGTCGGTCCTGTCGGAGCTGTTTGATCCCCCGGTGGCTCAGCAGCAGCGCTCGCGGGCGGTGGGACGCACGGTATGGGCGGTCGCCGCATCCATTCTGGCAGTGGTGTTTGCCGTCAATTTGCTGTTGCCCATGTCACCCTGGAGTGGGGCGAACTCCGAGGGACCGGCACTGAGCAATCTCGAGACCTCAGACACCCTTTACGAAACCGGGGTTGGCGCTCACTCAACGGTCAACCTGCCGGACGGCACCAGAATGTTACTCAATACCAATACGCAGGTTTCGGTGACCTACAGTGATCAGGAGCGCCTGCTGGTGCTCAACCGGGGGGAGCTGCATGTTGAAGTCGCTCACGACAAACAGCGCCCCCTGCGCGTGCGGGCAGGCAGCAATGTCGTGGAAGCGGTGGGCACGGCGTTCAATGTCTATCTCAAAGAAGACGAAAGTGTTGATGTGATTGTCACCGAGGGGCGGGTTCGGGTTAAACCGCTGCCGCACAGCGATGACGTATCAGAGCTGGCTGATCAGGTCCGCGACCTGGTTCGCGGTCAGAAGCTGACCGTACGGGACAGCCAGGCGCTGGCTGTTGAAGAGGTCGACTCGACGTTGATCAATGACCGCCTCTCCTGGCGCGATGGCAATCTGGTGTTTCGTGGAGAAACTCTTCGGGAAGCGCTCAACGAACTCAGCCGCTATACCCCGGCGACGTTCAAGGTGGTTGATTCACGCATCCGGGACGTTCGCATAGCCGGATTGTACAAGGCGGGCGACGTTGACGGATTGCTGTTGGCACTGAAAGAGAATTTCAATATTGACCATCGGCGGACCGGTAGTGGCGTCATTGAGCTGTCTTTAAGGGACACTCCGGAGTCAGTCAAATCGGAAGGCTGACAATGTTGGGCGGTCTAAAAGTGAACCCATAACTCTAACCCCCGTGAACTGGAGAACAACCTATGTCATCAAGGCAGCAGGTAATGAATCGTATTGTCCTGGCGTTGGTCGGTGCGGCGCTGGCGGTCTCGGCCTCGATAGCGAACGCCGATGAAGAACGTCATGCTGGCACTTCTGTTCAGCTGTGGTCGGTCAAAGATCAGGTCTCAGAGGATATCAGAGGCACCCTGGAAGATCTGGCGGATATGGGGTTCGATGGCATTGAGTTGGCCGGAAATCTGGGGGAATTCACGGGCGAGCCAGAGGCTTTCAAAGCGTACCTGAATTCTCTTGGCCTGGAAGTCAGCGGCGCGCACGTGGGCGTTGATCAGTTCAACGACGCCAATTTTGCGGACACCATAGAACTGTACCGCACACTCGGCGTGGATCGACTGATTGTACCCATGGATGCCCGCGCCTGGGACCCGGAGCGAATAGACGATCTGATCGCTGACCTGAACCGGATCGCCGAGCAGTTGAAACCCTACGGTATGAAAACCGGTTATCACAATCACCATCGGGAGTTTGATCCCTATAAGGACACCACTTTCTGGGACTACCTGGCGGACAACACCGCCGATGATGTGCTGCTGCAGTTGGACGTAGGGTGGACCTACTTTGCAGGTAAGGACCCCGCCGAGGTGATCGACCGCTACCGGAGCAGAATTGAAACGGTGCATTTCAAAGCGCAAATGACCCGCTATGCGGATATACGCGATCAGGCTCAGGCAGCGACCGGGGCGGATAATCCGTTTGGTGAGTTCGGTGTCATTTTTCAGCACAACCAGAAAGCGGCGGATAGCAGTGACACCCATCAACCCTTGATTGGTCAGGACTCATTGGACTGGCAGGCGATTATTGAAGCGTTGGAAGGCGAGGGCGATCCGGTCTGGTATGTCGTCGAGCAGGAAATCTACCCCAATGACATGCCACCGATGAAAGCCGTCGAGATTTCGATGGACGGCTTGCAAGACGAACTGAACAATAACTAGAGAGGACGAGTTATGTCTGATAACCACTATGATGCAATTGTGGTCGGTTCCGGCATCAGCGGCGGCTGGGCCGCCAAAGAGCTGACCGAAAAAGGCCTGAAGGTGCTCCTGCTGGAGCGCGGTCGCAATATCGAACACGTCAAGGACTACAAGAACGCCACCAAGGAAGTCTGGGATTATCCCCATCGCGACAAGCCCACCCAGGAAATGAAAGAGAAGTTTCCGGTTCTCAAACGTGACTATCCCCTCAATGAATCCACATACGGCATGTGGGCGGATGAGCGGAAGAACCCCTACATCGAAGAAAAACGCTTCGATTGGTATCGGGGTTATCACGTGGGTGGCCGTTCCCTGCTGTGGGGCCGCCAGAGCTATCGCTTTAACCGGATGGACTTTGAAGCCAACGCCAAAGAAGGTATCGCCGTTGATTGGCCGATCCGCTATGACGATATTGCGCCCTGGTACGACTATGTCGAAAAATTCGCGGGCATTGCCGGTACTCGCGAAGGTCTGGATGTTCTTCCCGATGGACAGTTTCTACCGCCGGTCGAGCTGAACTGTGTCGAGAAAGATATTGCCAAGCGAATCAGAAAGAGTTTTGACGGGCAGCGTCACTTGATTCACAGTCGCACCGCGAACATCACCAAGCCCATGCCCGAGCAGGGCCGGGTCAACTGCCAGTACCGCAACAAGTGCTGGCTGGGCTGTCCCTTCGGTGCCTACTTCAGCACCCAGTCTTCCACCCTGCCGGCGGCCATGAAAACCGGAAACCTGACCCTGCGGCCCTTCTCGTTGGTGAAAGAAATCATCTACGACAAGGACAAGAAGCGGGCCAAGGGTGTGGAGGTGATCGACACCGAAAACAATCAGACCTACGAGTACACCGCCGATGTGGTGTTCCTGAATGCCTCGACCTTCAATTCCACCTGGATTCTGATGAACTCCGCCCGGGATGTCTGGGACGGCGGTCTGGGCAGCAGCTCCGGTGAGCTGGGTCACAACGTCATGGACCACCATTTCCGTTGCGGCGCCAGTGGCGATGTCGAGGGCTATCTGGATAAATACTATTACGGTCGCCGACCGGCCGGTTTTTATATTCCGCGCTTCCGCAACGTGGGTGGCGATCAGCGTGACTATGTGCGCGGTTTTGGCTATCAGGGCTCAGCGAGCCGCGAACGTTGGGATCGGGAAGTGGCCGAATTTGATGTGGGCGCCGATCTGAAACAGGCGCTGAGTGAGCCGGGCGGCTGGACCATTGGTATGACCGCCTTCGGTGAAATGTTGCCTTACCACGAAAACCGGATTGCGCTGGATCACTCGGTCACGGACGCCTGGGGCTTGCCGGTCTTGTCCATGAACGTTGAGATCGGGGACAACGAGAAACAGATGCGTAAGGACATGATTCAGGACGCGGTGGATATGCTTGAGGCCGCCGGGGTTAAAAATGTCCATGGTAGCGATTGGGGTTACGCTCCGGGCATGGGGATCCATGAAATGGGCACCGCCCGCATGGGCCGGGACCCGAAAACCTCGGTGCTGAATGCCCACAACCAGGTGTGGGACGCGCCCAACGTTTACGTCACCGACGGCGCCTGCATGACCTCCGCCTCCTGCGTAAACCCGTCCTTGACCTATATGGCACTGACCGCCCGTGCTGTGGACCACGCGGTTAATGAACTGAAGAAGGGGAATCTGTGATGAACCGACGTGAACTCCTCAAACTGATCACCGCCGCCACCGGCACCGCCATGATTGGCGCGACCGGCACGCTCGCCGGTTGTGCAAATGAGGCTTCAAAAGCGGCTCCCCTGACGTTCACCGAACAGGACGTGTTCCTGCTCGATGAGGTGGCGGAAACCATCCTGCCACGCACCGACACCCCGGGGGCCAAAGACGCCGAAGTGGGCCAGTTCATGACCGTGTTTGTCCGTGACTGCTACACCGAGGCCGAGCAGGCGATCTTCCACAGCGGCATGGATCAGCTCAATGCCGCGGCCAACGAGCAATACGGCAGCGACTTTTTGAATCTGAGCGGCGAGCAGCGCACCGAGTTCATTCGCGCGCTGGATGCCGAAGCCAAAGCGGTGGCCGCAGCCGGCACCACACCGCCGCACTACTTCACCATGATGAAGCAGCTGACCCTGTTTGGTTTCTTTACCTCCCAGGTGGGGGCCACCCAGGTGCTGCGCTACATCGCCATCCCGGGCCGTTACGATGGTTGTATGCCGTACGAGGAAGGTGACCGGGCCTGGGCGACCTGATTCAGGGTCAGGTAACGGCGGGTGCGCAGTCTAATCGCTGCGCTCAGCCCCTACGCATGATTATGGAGGTGTCGTGGATTTGGTTATGGCGTGCTGCCGTGGTATGCGTAGGGCGGATAAGGCCGAAGGCCGCATCCGCCGCAACCGCCGTAACCAAATCTAAACCACCGCCTCCGGATCCAGGAAATTGTGCTTCACCGCCAACAAGGTCAACTCCACATCGCTATTGATATCGAGCTTCTCGAAAATCCGATACCGATAGCTGTTCACCGTTTTCGGGCTGACACAGAAAATATCGGCAATATCCTGCACCTTCTGGCCATTGGCAATCAGCATGGCGGTCTGCAACTCCCGCTGGGAGAGTTTCTCAAACGGCGAGGACGTGTCCCCTTCTCCGGCAAAATTTTTCAGGGCCAACTGCTGGGCGATGGCGTTACTCATATAAAGGTCACCGCGAATCACCTTGTTGATGGCGTCGGTAATTTCGGTGAATTCGGCCCCCTTGGTGACGTAGCCGACCGCGCCGGCCTGCATCAGTCGGGTGGGATACAGACTGTCATCGCAGGCGGTGACCGCGATGATCTTCACTTCGGGATTGATCTGCCGCAGTTTTTTGGTGGCTTCCAGACCGCCCATACCGGGCATTTTCACATCCATGAGCACAACGTCGGGCACCAGCACCCGTGCCTTGGTGACGGCTTCCTCGCCGCTTTTGGCATCTCCTACTACATCAAAGCCGTCCACGTCAGCCAGCATGCGCACAATGCCCATGCGAACCAGGTCGTGGTCGTCTACTACCAGAATCTTTGTCAACGTTAGCCCCCAACCCAGCTTTTGGTCCTGACACATTCAATTTTTGTTATGGCGTTTTTTTGGCAAAACGTCTGTTATGGGGTTCCTGACACCGGCGTCCGGTGCACTTTAGCGGGGCGTGAGGGAACCGGTCTCACGCTCGGTCCCTCGAGAGTTGTTGTCGATTACATCCATGCGGTAACGATTAGGTCACGGCGGATGCGGGCTTTGCCCTTATCCGCCCTACGCAACCACCGCAGTCTCCGTAGGGCGGATAAGGGCAAAGCCCGCATCCGCCGTTATTGCGCGAGCCACGGCAGCATCCATTGGGCGGATCGGCCCGACAGATCGGAGCGAAGCGCATCCGCAGAATCAGCCCGTATTATAAACCCCCATCACCCGGCCCAAACACCGTTCGGAAGGTCAGATTGATCCTTGGTCCGACGGCTCGGGCGGTTTTCGCCAGTTGGTGCTGCCAGAAATGCTGGGTGGTTCCGGCCATGACCAGCAGCGAACCGCTGGGCAAATCCAGCCGAACCGGCGCGAGATCCTTGCGGGTTTTGTGCCTGAGCGCAAAGCGTCGCTCCGAGCCCAGGCTGAGTGAGGCAATTACCGGGTTGCGACCCAGCTCCGGCTCATCGTCGGCATGCCAGGCCACACTGTCCTGTCCAGTTCTGTAAAGATTGGCCAAGACGCTGTTAAAGGTCAAGCCCTGTCGCCTCTCAAGCTCGCTTTTTATCGCCTCAAGGGTCGGGGTCCAGGGTTCGGGGTCGAACCGGACGCCAGAATAACGATACGGATGACCCGGGTCACCATACCAGACATCCAGACGGGGCACCGGTATCCGTTTTCCGTGCATCTGAATGTGGGTCTGCTGCCAAGCCAATTCAGTGCGCAGTTGGTCGAACAACCGGCGGGTTTCCTCTGGGGTCCACCAGTTGCGATACAGGCGAACATCGCCGTCCTCCCGGATCAATACCTCCGGTTCAGGGTCCGCCACGTCACCAAATAACGAGGTTTGTTGCGCCGCCATATTACAGAGCCCGGTGTTTCAGCTTTTCGATCTGATCCCGCAGGCGGGCAGCCTCTTCGAACTCCAGGTTCTTGGCGGCCTGGTACATGGCCTGCTCCAGCTTGGCCACCGCCTTGAGGGGATCGCCCTCCTGCTCAACCTCGTAGCGGGCTCGCTTCTCCGCGACAGCCTCTTTGCGCTGACGACGGGCGCCGGACCCGGGTACCGGCCCCGCCTCCATAATGTCGGTCACACTCTTGCGAATACCCATCGGGGTAATGCCGTGTTCCTCATTGTGGGCCAACTGTTTGGTCCGTCGGCGCTCGGTTTCGTCGATCGCCCGTTGCATGGAGCCGGTGACGCGGTCGGCGTAGAGAATCGCCTTGCCGTGCAGGTTCCGCGCGGCCCGGCCGATGGTCTGGATCAACGAACGCTCGGAACGCAGGAAACCTTCCTTGTCCGCGTCCAGAATGGCCACCAGGGACACTTCCGGCATATCCAGGCCTTCGCGCAGCAGGTTGATGCCCACCAATACATCGAACTCGCCCAGACGCAGGTCGCGAATGATCTCCACCCGCTCCACCGTATCGATATCCGAATGCAGGTAGCGGACCCGTACCCCGTGTTCGGCGAGGTATTCGGTCAGGTCCTCGGCCATACGTTTGGTCAGTACGGTAAGCAACACCCGCTCGTCCCGGTCTACCCTCAAACGGATTTCGGACAGGGCATCGTCCACCTGAGTAGTGGCTGGCCGCACTTCGATTTCCGGATCCACCAGACCGGTGGGCCGGACCACCTGCTCCACCACCTGCCCGGCGTGTTCCGCCTCGTAGGGCCCCGGGGTGGCCGAGACAAAAATCATCTGCGGTGCCAGCCGCTCCCACTCTTCAAACCGCAGGGGTCGGTTATCCAGTGCCGAAGGCAGGCGAAAACCGTATTCCACCAGGGTTTCCTTCCGCGAGCGATCGCCCTTGAACATGGCGCCAATCTGGGGAATGGTCACATGGGACTCATCCACAATCAGCAGCGCCTCGTTCGGTAGATAGTCAAACAGCGTCGGCGGCGGCAGGCCCGCGTCCCGGCCGGAGAGGTAGCGCGAGTAGTTCTCCACGCCATTGCAGTAGCCGAGCTCCTGCATCATCTCCAGATCATAGCGCGTGCGCTGCTCCAGGCGCTGAGCCTCTACCAGCTTGTCGTTCTCACGCAGCTGTTTCAGGCGTTCTTCCAGCTCCACCTTGATCTGGTCAATGGCCTCCAACATGCGGCTGCGCGGGGTGACGTAGTGGGATTTCGGGTAGATGGTGGCTCGCGCCACCTTGCCCCGCACCTCGCCGGTCAGGGGGTCGAACACGGAAATCTGCTCCACCTCCTCGTCAAACAGCTCCACCCGGTAGGCGTCGAACTCGGAATCAGCCGGGAAAATATCGATCACATCGCCACGCACCCGGTAGGTGCCGCGCTGGAAGTCCATGTCATTGCGGGTGTACTGCAGCTCGGCGAGACGGCGCAGAATCTGGCGCTGATCCACCTGATCACCCCGCACCAGATGCAGCAGCATTTTCAGGTAGGAATCCGGGTCACCCAGACCGTAGATGGCCGACACCGTCGCCACCACAATGGCGTCCTTACGCTCCATCAACGCCTTGGTGGCGGACAGGCGCATCTGCTCGATGTGCTCGTTGACCGAGGCGTCTTTCTCGATGAAGGTGTCCGAAGACGGTACATAGGCTTCGGGCTGGTAGTAGTCGTAATAGGAGACGAAGTACTCCACCGCGTTGTTGGGGAAGAACTCCTTGAACTCCCCGTAGAGCTGGGCGGCCAGGGTTTTGTTGTGTGCCATAATCAGGGTCGGCCGCTGGGCCTGGGCTATCACATTGGCCATGGTAAAGGTCTTGCCCGAACCGGTCACACCCAGTAGCGTCTGGTGCGCGAGGCCGGCATCGATGCCTTTGGCCAGCCCGGCAATGGCCGCCGGCTGGTCGCCCGCGGGCTGGTAATCGCTCTGAACCACAAACTGCTTGGACATTGAGACGCCTTTTGTACGATCAAAAGAAACATTGTAACGCATACCCTGGTGGTAAATGATGGACGCCATTAAACATTGGTTAAAAACTGAACTGGACACCGACATCGCCCGTACGGAGCCACTCTCCGGCGGCGATATCTGCGATACCGTTCGCATCACTACCACGGATGGACGGGACCTGTGCATCAAACAACAGGCCACCGCACCGGCGGATTTCTTCCTTGCCGAGGCCGCCGGTCTGGAAGCCCTCCGGGCAACCGATACGCTACGGGTGCCGGAGGTGATCACCGCACAGCCCACGTTTATCGCCCTGGAATACATTGCGCACGGGCGTCCCGGTCCAAATTACTGGCGGGACCTGGGCGAAGGGCTGGCCGCCCTGCACCGCCAACCCGCGCCGCACTTCGGCTTTACCATGGACAACTATTGCGGTCGCACCCCGCAACCCAACCCCGCCACCACTGATGGCCACGCGTTCTTCGCTGAACAGCGCCTGATGTATCAGGGGCGGCTGGCGGAAGCGGCGGGGCTTCTCTCCAGCCGGGAGCTGAACAAGCTGGAAACCCTTTGTCGAAAGCTACCTGAACTGATCCCCGAGCAGGCCCCAGCCCTGATTCACGGTGACCTCTGGGGCGGCAATATCCACTGCGATGAAACGGGGAACCCGGTATTGATCGACCCCGCCACCCACTGGGGCTGGCCCGAGGCCGAGCTGGCGATGACCCGACTGTTCGGCGGCTTCTCCGGTGGCTTCTACGAGCACTATACTCAGATGAATGCACTCGACTCCGGGTGGCAGGAACGGGTGCCACTGTACAACCTGTACCACCTGCTCAACCACCTGAATCTGTTTGGTGGCGGCTATCATGCACAAGTAAATCAGATAGTTAGTCGATACACTTAAAGTCGTTTATTTAAAGTGAATTATTTTCACGATCCGACGTATCCCTCAGGGACACCGCTAACAGGAGGCCCCGTATGAAGCAGTACCGTACCGAACAAGACAGCATGGGCGAGGTGCAGGTCCCGGTCAGCGCCCGCTACGGCGCCCAGACCCAGCGGGCCATCAACAACTTCCATATCAGCGGTACCCCCCTGCCCTCGGCCTTCATTCACGCCGTCGCACAGATCAAGAAAGCCGCCGCACAGGCCAATACCGCCCTGGGACTGCTGGAACACCCCCTAGCCGAGGCGATCATCAGTGCCGCCGACGAGGTCATCAAAGGGCACCACGACGACCAGTTTCCCGTGGATGTTTTCCAGACAGGCTCCGGCACCAGCACCAACATGAACGTCAACGAGGTCATTGCGCACCTGGCCAGCGAACGGAGCGGCAAAGCGGTCGGAGCCAATGATCACGTCAATATGAGCCAGAGCAGCAACGACGTCATCCCCACCGCCATTCACCTGAGTGGCGCCCTGGCCCTGAACAACCACCTCCTGCCGGAGCTGAAATTCCTGCACACCACCCTGCTGGACCGGGCCCATGAGCTGGACCAGGTTGTGAAAACCGGTCGGACCCACCTGATGGACGCCATGCCGGTCACCTTTGGGCAAGTGCTGCGGGGCTGGGCCAGCCAGATCGAGAGCAACGAACAGCGCCTGCACCAGAGCCTCGACCAGCTTTGCGCCCTCCCCCAGGGCGGCACCGCGGTCGGCACCGGGGTTAACGCCCATCCGGAGTTCGCCGGCCTCTTCGCCCGGCAACTGAGTGAGAATATCGGCCTGGTCTGCGCACCGGGGGACAACTTCTTTGCGCTCCAGGGGAGCCAGGATGTTGCCGTCGCCGCCTCCGGGCAGCTCAAAACGCTGGCGGTCAGTCTGATGAAAATCGCCAATGACCTGCGCTGGATGAACTCCGGTCCACTGGCCGGTCTGGGGGAGATTGAATTGGAGGCATTGCAGCCCGGGTCGTCCATCATGCCCGGTAAGGTCAACCCGGTGATTCCCGAAGCGGTGGCCATGGCCTGCGCCCAGGTAATGGGCAACGATACCGCCATTACCGTGGCGGGTCAGTCCGGCAATTTTGAGCTCAACGTCATGTTGCCCTTGGTGGCCCACAACCTGCTGTCCAGCATCAAACTGATGGGCAACAGCTGCGAAGTGCTCGCCGAACGCGCCATCGCCAGCTTCACCGTGCGCGAGGAAAACCTTCAGCACGCCCTGGCCCGCAACCCGATTCTGGTGACGGCCCTCAATCCCATTATCGGGTACAACAAGGCGGCGGCCATCGCCAAGAAGGCTTACGCCGAGGGGAGACCCATTATTGACGTGGCGGAGGCGGAGACGGATTTGGGTCGGGAGGAGTTGGAGAAGCTATTGGATCCGGCGAAGCTAACCAAGGGCGGATTACCGGGGTAAATTTGGCCTTGGGATACGGCGGATGCGCTTCGCTTATCCGCCCTACGGATACCGCGGAGCCCTGCGTAGGGCGGATAAGGGCGAAGCCCGCATCCGCCGCAACCCAACCATCCGCACCCACCGAAATTCGCGTTGGGCGGATCGGTCCGACGCCCCGGAATCGAAGGCGCATCCGCCGCAACCCAACCAAAACGCAACACCACACCTTGCCAAACAAAAATTCCCCTCTATACTCACCTAAGTGTCGGAAAATGCGACACTTTTTTGGGCTAAAAATTAAACAATCTGGAGAAAATCATAATGAGTGTGTCAGGCAAGGACTTGTTCTTTTTCGATCGTATGCTGACCCCGAGCATCATTACCGTTGTCTACTGGTTGCTGTTGCTCAGCGTGCTGGTGGGCGGTATCGGCATGATGTTTGGCCAATCGTTTTTCGCCGGTCTCGGTATCATCGTGTTTGGTACCCTCGGTGTGCGTATCTGGTGTGAGCTGTTGATTGTGTTGTTCAAGATTCATCAGAACCTGAAGGCGATTGCCGATAAGCCATAATCGTCACACCAGGTTACGGCGGATGCGGCCGATGAAGCCTCCGGAATTATGCGTAGGGCGGATCGGTCCGACGCCTCGGAGCCGAAGGCGCATCCGCCGTTGCC
>NZ_DGMV01000056.1:2422-3344 GCF_002388575.1 Marinimicrobium sp. UBA4509 | reverse complement strand
GGCGCATCCGCCGTTGCCCAACTCAACGCATCCACCGTAACTCAACCCGCCCCCTACTGCACCGGCAACTGCCGCTTCAACACCTCCGCCAGATGCCGCGTCGCCGGCCCGGCCAACTCCCGGTCGGCAAAAATCAGATAAAGCGCATGCACCCGCTTACTCTCGGTCTCCATCGGAATCAGCTTCAACGTCCCCGCCTCCAGATCGTCCTTCAGGTAAGCTTCGGGCAACCAGGCATAACTCAACCCCAGCCGAATCGCGTGCAGTGACGTTCGAATGTGACTCACCGTCAGGCGCTGCTCGGCCTCTTGCCACCCCTCGGTATACCGTCGATGAATCCCCGAATCCCGCACGATCGACTGCCGGTAGTGGCGCAAATCGTCGTAACTCACCGGACGCCCCAGATGCTGCAGCGGATGGTCCGGGCTGGTCACCCCGCGAAAGGTCACCGACATCAGATACTCGCCATTGAACCCGGCCGGCACTCGCCCGGCGATTGCCACATCCACCTGATGCTGAATCAGCATATCCTCGGTACCGCTCATCACGGACTCGTATAACTCCACCCGGGTGTCCGGAAACTCCCGGGCAAAGGAGGCAATACAGCACAGCACCTGCTCTGGCGGCACAATCACATCCCCCGCCAGACTGACCAGAGGCTCCACCTTGGCAGAGAGCTGAGTCGCAGCCGATTCCAGGTTTTCCGCCTCCATCAGCAGATGTCGGGCCCGCCGGTATAGCACATCACCCGCCGGAGTGGGCACGGCCCGGCGCCCCTGTAGCTCGAACACCGCCACACCCAGCGCGGTTTCCAGCTGGGAAATGGCATAGGACACCGCCGACTGGCTCTTCCCCAGCGCCTCGGCGGCCTTGGCATAGCCACCGGCATCGATCACCGCCATAAAGGCCCGCCACTGATCCA
>NZ_DGMV01000056.1:0-2308 GCF_002388575.1 Marinimicrobium sp. UBA4509 | reverse complement strand
GCCACTGATCCAGGCTCACTTTCGGTTCCATAGGCCGTCCCCTCAAAATACAACCAATCAAATAATTCGATCAAACTCTTCCAAATATCGCTATTTATCATTCGCTAGTCAAATCATTTAATAGACCCATCGAGTCAACAGTCTCTAAAGGAGATACTCACATGGCGACATTACTTCAGATCAACAGCAGCCTGTCCGGTGACGACGGCCATTCCAGCGCCCTCAGCAACAAGTTCGTTCAGCGCTGGCGCGAGCACAACCCCGGGGGTAAAGTCATCGTTCGCGACCTGGCCCGCCATCCGATTCCGCACCTGGACGCGGAGCGCCTGCACGCCTTCATCACCCCGGCTGAGAAGCGCACGGCCACCCAGCAGGATATCGTGAGCTATTCAGATCAGTTGATCGACGAGCTCAAGCGCGCGGACGTGATCGTCTTCGGTGTGCCCATGTACAACTTCGGCGTGCCGTCTACGCTGAAAGCGTATTTCGATCACATTGCCCGCTCCGGTGAAACGTTTCGCTACACCAGTAACGGCCCCGAAGGTCTGCTGGAAGACAAGCCGGTGTATATTTTTGCGGCCCGTGGTGGTATTTATCAGGGCACCGATGCGGACTCCCAGACCGGTTATCTCAACACCTTCCTGGGCTTTATCGGCCTGACCAAGACCCACTTCGTCTACGCCGAAGGTCTGGCCATGGGTGAAGACAACCAGAAGAAGGCGCTCTCCAGTGCCGAGCAGGAAATTACCGAATTGGCCGCTGCCTGATACAGCGGCCCAGATCAACGGGCAACAACCCGTCGCAGGTGTCTATGCAACGCCAACTGCAACAACTGATTCCGGCCCTCGCCACCAGCGACGGTGCCGGCGTGCGGATCAAGCGCAGCCTGGGGCAAAGCCAGCAGGCGCGTCTGGATCCCTTCCTGATGCTCGACGAGTTCAACTCCGAGAGCAAGGACGACTACATCGGCGGTTTCCCGTCTCACCCGCACCGCGGCTTTGAAACGGTCACCTACATGCTTGAAGGTCATATGTTGCACGAGGACCACATGGGCAACCGGGGCGACCTGAAAAGTGGTGACGTCCAGTGGATGACCGCCGGGCGCGGCATCATTCACTCGGAGATGCCCCAGCAGGAAGAAGGTCGCATGCACGGCTTTCAGATGTGGCTGAACCTGCCTGCGGCGGAGAAAATGAAGCCGGCGGCCTATCGGGATATTCCCGCCAGCGACATCCCGACCCTGGAGCTGGCCAATGGCGGCAAGGTCAAGGTAATTGCGGGTAGTGTCACTGCCGATGGCAAAACGGTGGAAGGCCCGATCCAGGGGCTGAGCACCGAGCCGCGCTACTGGGATGTGCAGTTGCCCGCAGGTGCCACCTTCGAGCAGGCACTGCCGAAAGGGTTGAATGCGTTTCTGTATGTGTTTGAAGGGGATCTGACCATCGGCGAGCCACCCCGGCAGCTGAAGAACGGCGCCGCCGGTGTGTTGAGCGATGGTGAGTCGCTGACCATCACCGCCGGGGATTCTGGAGCCCGTGCGCTGGTATTAGCCGGCAAACCCATTCAGGAACCCATTGCGCAGTACGGGCCTTTCGTGATGAATACCCCGGAGGAGATCGAGGAAGCGATCAATGATTACCGGGCCGGGCGTTTGGCCGGGTAGTTACGGTAGCATCACGTTCGGTTACAGCGTATGCGTCAGCGTTTTGGTAATGGCGGATACCACGAGAGTTCGCGTAGGGCGGATAAGCCAAAGGCGCATCCGCCGTTGCCCAACTTAACGCATCCGCCGTCATCCCCCCCCCGACGCAACTGACCTCACCTACACCTACCGCCCCATCCGCAACGCCACCGCCGTCACCAACGCCCAAACCCAATTGAACACAATCACCAACAACGGCGTCAGGGTCCCCAACCCCAGACCCGCAACCCCATGCGGCGTCTGATACGGAAACACCAGAAACAACTGAATCATGGTCGGGAACAGACTGAGCACAAACGTCTGGGCCCACAGCCGATTATTCAACACCGGCAGCAGAAACAGAAAGCCCCACAGCCCACCCCAGACAATCCTCGGGTACAACCAGTCCGGCGATAACCCCGGAGCGATGGACACCCCAAGCGACTGGCTGATGCCGTACATCCCGAACAGCCAGACCACCAGGCTGTTGCCCAAACCGCCGAGCGAGCCGGCGCCGAAGACCATTAACAGTTTTTTCATTGTTTCCCCCCAAGTAAAAATGGTTTTGGTTACGGCAAACAACCGCAATTTGCGTAGGTCGGATTAGCGCGCAGCGCGTAATCCGAC
>NZ_DGMV01000043.1:36555-40571 GCF_002388575.1 Marinimicrobium sp. UBA4509 | reverse complement strand
GGACAGATACAAGGGTGGATAAGCGCGAAGCGCGCATCCGCCGTCACCCAGCTATTTCTTTACCGCAATCCGTCAAAAAGCCAGGGGGCGTCTTTGCGGCGCTGCGCTTCGTAGGCCTCGATCGCATCGGCATGCTCAAGCGTCAGACCGATATCATCCAGACCATTTAGCAGACAGTGCTTGCGAAACTCATCGATCTCGAATGCAAACGACTCGCCGCTCGGTGTGGTGACCGTCTGCTGCTCCAGATCGATGGTCAACTGATACCCTTCCTGTTCATACATCTCGTTGAACAGGCGGTCGACAACCTTCGCATCCAGAACGATCGGCAAAAGACCGTTCTTGAAGCAGTTGTTGTAAAAAATCTCCGCAAAACTCGGCGCGATCACACATCGGAAGCCGTAATCGTCCAGCGCCCAGGGCGCGTGTTCACGACTGGAACCACAGCCGAAGTTTTCCCGGGCAAGCAGCACCGTCGCACCCTGATAGCGCTCAAAATTGAGCGGAAATTTCGGGTTGAGCGGGCGCCCGGTGCACTCCTGATCCGGTTGCCCCTCGTCGAGGTAGCGCAGTTCGTCAAACAGGTTTTTGCCAAACCCGGTGCGTTTGATCGACTTCAAAAACTGCTTGGGGATGATCATGTCGGTATCGACATTGGCGCGATCCATGGGCGCCGCGATTCCGGTCATCTGGGTAAAGGATTTCATGCGGCCTGCCCTCCAGTAATTTCACGCACATCGACAAAGTGGCCCGCAATGGCGGCCGCCGCGGCCATGGCTGGACTGACCAGATGGGTGCGACCGCCGTAGCCCTGACGCCCCTCGAAGTTTCGGTTCGAAGTGGAAGCACAGTGCTCTCCGGCACCCAACTTGTCGGCATTCATGGCCAGACACATGGAACAGCCCGGCTCGCGCCATTCGATACCGGCGTCGATAAAGATTTTATCCAGGCCTTCTTTTTCCGCCTGAGCTTTCACGGTACCGGAGCCCGGCACCACAATCGCTTCCTTGACTGAATCGGCTTTGCGTTTGCCTTTGACCACCGCGGCCGCCGCCCGAATGTCTTCAATCCGGGAGTTGGTGCAGGAGCCGATAAACACCCGATCGAGCTTGATGGAGCGCATCGGCTGCCCGGCCTGAAGCCCCATATACTGCAGAGCCCGCTTCATGCTTTCGCGCTTGACCGCGTCGGCTTCCGCCTCCGGGTCCGGCACAGAGTCGTCAATGGACACCACCATCTCCGGCGAGGTCCCCCAACTGACCTGGGGCTTGATGTCCTCACCGCGCATGTCCACCACGCGGTCGAAGTGGGCGCCTTCGTCGCTTTTGAGGTCGCGCCAGGCTTCCACGGCCTTGGTCCAGTTTTCACCTTTGGGCGCGTAGGGCCGACCTTCCACATAGTCGATGGTGGTCTGATCCACCGCCACCATGCCCGCGCGGGCACCGGCTTCGATGGCCATATTGCAGACGGTCATCCGCCCTTCCATGCTCATATTGCGGAACACATCGCCACCAAACTCGATGGCATAGCCCGTACCGCCGGCAGTACCGATCTTGGCAATGATGGCCAAGACCACATCTTTCGGAGTGACACCGGGGCCGAGTTCACCGTCGACCCGGATCAACATGTTCTTCATTTTCTTGGCGACCAGACACTGGGTGGCCATCACATGCTCCACCTCACTGGTACCAATGCCGTGCGCCAAGGCACCCAAGGCACCGTTGGTGGCGGTATGGGAGTCGCCACAGACGATGGTCATACCCGGCAGACTGGCGCCGGACTCCGGCCCGATCACATGCACAATGCCCTGGCGCTGATCGTTGATCTTGTACTCGGTGATACCGTACTCGTCGCAGTTGTCGTCGAGGGTTTTCACCTGGATCAGGGACACCGGATCCTGAATACCGGACACGCCCGAGGCCCGCTCTTTCGAGGTGGTCGGGACGTTGTGGTCCGGCGTGGCCAGGATGGAATCGGCCCTCCAGGGTTTACGACCCGCCAAGCGCAGGCCTTCAAAGGCCTGGGGCGAAGTCACTTCGTGGATGATGTGCCGATCAATATAGATCAAGGCGGAGCCATCGTCGCGCTTTTGCACGAGGTGGGCATCCCACAATTTGTCGTAAAGGGTTCTGGCGCTCATAAGGGTTGTCTTCTCAAAGCAGATCACGATTTGAGGGTATTTTAAGGGCCCACAACCAATAAAACAAATTTATAATTTTTATCTATTGCATTCCATTCTGGAATGGATAGACTGACAGCTTATGGATACCCAACACCTGCAAGCCTTTGTCGCCGTCGCCGAAACCGGCTCGTTTTCCGCCGCCGGCCAACGCCTGCACCTGACCCAGCCCGCCGTAAGCAAGCGCATCGCCACCCTGGAGCAACAACTGAACAGCCCCCTGTTCGACCGGGTGGGCCGGCAGATCAGTCTCACCCATGCCGGTTTATCGTTACTGCCCAATGCCAAGCGGATCCTGCAGGAGGTGGCGGACGCCGAACGCGCCATTACCGACCTTCAGGGCGAGGTGCGCGGCGCGCTGAGTATTGCCACCAGTCACCACATCGGCCTGCACCGCCTGCCCCCTACCCTTCGCCACTTCACCGAGCGCTACCCCGAGGTGAAACTGGATCTGCATTTTCTGGATTCTGAGCAGGCCTATGGGGAAGTGCTGCAAGGACGCTTTGACCTGGGCATTGTCACCCTGGCGCCGGAATCGGACCCTCGCATGGCCGAGGACATCATCTGGCGCGACCAACTGCACTTCGTGGTGTCGCACAATCACCCCCTGGCCCAGCGAAAGTCCCTGACATTGGCGGATCTCAGCCCCTGGCAGGCGATTTTGCCGGATACCAACACCTATACCACCCGACTCGTTCAGGCGCTGTTCGACGAGCAGTCCCTGACGCTTGATGTGGGCATGGTGACCAACCACCTCGACACCCTGAAGATGATGGTTTCGATTGGCCTCGGCTGGGGAGTGCTACCGCAGACTCTGCTGGGTGATGGTCAAGTACACCCTTTGCCCTTGGACCACACGGTGATCACCCGCAACCTCGGGGCCATTCATCACAAACAACGCAGCTTGAACAATGCCGCGCGAGTCTTCCTGCAGTTATTACAGGGATAATACCCAGCCGCGCTGATTTGCTCTGCGTCACACTTTTTGTAGCCTGCTCTGCTAAGATACGGGGCAGTCCATTCACCCAACCAACACAATGGGAACGATGTTATGAAAAAAGTAATGCTTGCAAGTGGTCTGATGCTGGCTGCACCG
Organism: Marinimicrobium sp. UBA4509; assembly: GCF_002388575.1. Classification (NCBI taxonomy): domain Bacteria; kingdom Pseudomonadati; phylum Pseudomonadota; class Gammaproteobacteria; order Cellvibrionales; family Cellvibrionaceae; genus Marinimicrobium; species Marinimicrobium sp. UBA4509. The sequence goes on along the minus strand of NZ_DGMV01000043.1, from coordinate 37,296 downwards.
CTCGCCTCAGCGGATTTTCTCGGCGTATACGCGGGCGCTGGCCAATGGCAAAGCGATTACTCCGGCGTCATCGGTGATGCCAATAACGATATTGATGTCAACGAGCTGGGCCTGAACGAAAGCGACAACAACTTCTTTTACGTCGCGTTTGAACACCCGATTCCGCTGCTTCCCAATGTGCGTCTTCAGCACACCGACCTGAGCAGCTCTCAGTCGGCCACCATCGTCGACACCTTCACCCTGGACGGCGAGACTTTTACCCCCGGCGAAGTGGCCACAGACGTTGACCTGACCCATATCGATGGCACTTTGTATTATGAATTACTGGATAACTGGGTGAGCTTTGACCTGGGCCTGACCATCCGAAAATTCGATGGCTATGTACAGGCCGAAAGCGAAACGGTCGGCAATTCTCAGAACGTCGTGTTGGATGAAGCCATTCCCATGGTGTACGGCAAGGCCCGTTTTGATCTGCCGTTGACCGGCCTGTCTGTGGGCGGCCAGGCGAACGTGATCAATTACGACGACAACAGCCTGAGCGACATGAGCGTCAACGTGGCTTATGACTTTATTGACTCTATGGCGCTGGATCTGGGTATCGAAGTCGGCTACCGGCAGATGAACCTGGAGATCAATGAAGACGTGACCGCCGATGTGGAATTGAGCGGGCCTTATGCGTCGTTGAATCTGCATTTTTAAAGGGTGGTATTCGGAGTTTGGTAACGGCGGATGCGCTTCGCT
>NZ_DGMV01000043.1:29221-36408 GCF_002388575.1 Marinimicrobium sp. UBA4509 | reverse complement strand
GGCGGATGCGCTTCGCTTATCCGCCCTACGCCACCTCCGCAGCCAAGCGTAGGGCGGATAAGGGCGAAGCCCGCATCCGCCGTTACCCAGCACCACATCACACGCAATACTTACCGCAATATCTCAAACCCATCCGCATCCAGATGGGCGGGAAATGACTCACGATATTGGGTCAGCCTTTCCGCACTGAGCACTGCGGTAAAACACCCTTCGCCATCCTCTGCATCGACCAACACCTCGCCGGCGGGGCCATAAATGGCACTGTCACCACAGTAGTCCTGATCTTTCTCATCCACGCCGATACGATTCACGCCCGCCACGTAGCTCAGGTTTTCAATCGCCCTCGCCTGCAAGAGGCGTCGCCAGTGTAACGATCGGGCGGCCGGCCAATTGGCGACGTACAGGGCCAGATCATAATCCCCCCGGTTGCGACTCCACACCGGGAAGCGCAGGTCATAGCAGATCATCGGCAGAACCCGCCAGCCTTTCAGCTCGACCAACACCCGCTCCTGTCCCACGGCGTAACGCTTGTGCTCGCCCGCCATACGAAACAGGTGCCGCTTGTCATAGTGCACCCAGCTACCATCGGGGCGCATCCACACCAGGCGATTGCTGTACTGGTCATTGTCTTTCACCACCAGAGAGCCGGTCACCACCGCATCCAGCTCGGACGCCCAGTGCGCCAGCCACTGCCAGGCGCGCCCGCCCACGACTTCAGCGTGGTCCCGCGCCGTAGCGCTGAATCCGGTGGTAAACACTTCGGGGAGTATCACCAGGTCACTGCCCCGGGCCCGCTCCAGCCAGGGTTCATAGCCGGCCAGATTGCGCTGCGGGTCATCCGGCGCAATGGTGGCCTGAATCAGGGATAAGGTGAGATCTTGCATACACAGGCTCCCGGAGATTCTCGGAGCCCGGCAGGTCAGGAAGGTGGCATGCCGGGATAAAGGCCCAGCATGCCACAATCGCCACGGGGAATCACGACTGTGCGGGAATCACCGGCGTATCGACACGTACGTCCGCATTCTGTGCCCGGTGACGCAGGCTGTGATCCATCAGCACCAGAGCCAGCATCGCCTCGGCAATGGGGGTTGCGCGAATGCCCACGCAGGGGTCGTGACGTCCGGTGGTGATCACCTCCACCGGCTCGCCCTGGACGTCAATGCTGCGCCCGGGCACCCGCAGACTGGAGGTGGGTTTGAGGGCCAGATGAGCCACTATGTCCTGGCCGGAGGAAATGCCCCCCAGAATGCCGCCGGCGTTGTTGGAGGTAAAGCCTTCCGGGGTCAGCTCGTCACGGTGCTCGGTGCCTTTCTGGGCCACCGAATCAAAGCCCGCACCGATCTCCACCCCTTTCACGGCGTTGATGCTCATCAGCGCGTGGGCGATATCCGCATCCAGGCGATCAAAAATCGGCTCCCCCAGCCCCGGCTGCACGCCACTGGCCACCACGGAAATCTTGGCGCCTACGGAATTGCCCTCTTTGGCCAGCGCCTGCATGTAGGTTTCCATCTCCGCCACCTTGGAGGCGTCGGGGCAGAAGAAGGGGTTCTCGCTGATCTGATCCCAATCCACCGACTCAATCGCAATGGGCCCCAACTGCGAAAGGTACCCACGCACTTCGATGCCGTAGCGCTCGCGCAGGTATTTTTTCGCGATCGCACCGGCCGCCACCCGCATGGCGGTTTCCCGGGCGGATGAACGGCCGCCGCCGCGATAGTCGCGCACGCCGTACTTGTGGTGATAGGTGTAGTCCGCATGCGCCGGGCGGAACTGATCCTTAATCTTGGAGTAATCCTTGGAGCGCTGATCGGTGTTTTCAATCAACAGGCCAATGGGCGTACCCGTGGTTTTGCCCTCGAACACGCCGGACAGAATCCGCACCTGATCGGCTTCGCGCCGCTGGGTGGTATAGCGGGACTGACCGGGCTTGCGCCGGTCCAGGTCGAACTGCAGGTCTTCCTCGGACAGCGCCAAGCCCGGAGGGCAGCCATCCACCACGGCGCCCAGCGCCGGGCCGTGGCTTTCGCCAAAAGTGGTCAGGGTAAACAGTTTGCCAAAGCTATTGCCGGACATAATCGGTTCCGAATTTCTCTTAAACGCAAAAGGAGGAATTATACCTCAGAAAAGGCCGCCAGCGCCCGAGCGCTCAGCACGAACACCCCGTGACCGCCCCGCTCGAACTCCACCCAGGTAAAGGGCAGCTTGGGAAAAGCCTGCTCCAGAGCCACCTGGGAGTTGCCCACCTCCACCACCAGAACCCCGTCCTCGGTCAAGTGTCGAGGCGCCTCGGCGAGCAGGCGCCGGGTAAAGTCCAGGCCATCATCCCCGGAGCCCAGCCCCAGCTCAGGCTCGGCATGATACTCCGCCGGCATGCTGGCCAGATCACGAGCATCCACATAGGGCGGATTGCTGACGATCAGATCGTAGCGACGCTCACCGAGGGCCGCAAACCCATCGGACTCCAGGGCCTCAACCCGCCCCTCCAACTGGTGGGCCTTGATGTTGGCCCGGGCGACGTCCAGCGCATCCGGGGAAATATCGCTCAGGTCGACCTGAGCCTCAGGAAAGGCATAGGCACACGCAATACCGATACAGCCACTTCCGGCACACAGATCCAGCACCCGCTCCGGCTCCAGCTCCAGCCAGGGCTGAAACCCGGCTTCGATCAACTCGGCGATAGGCGAGCGCGGGACCAGCACCCGCTCGTCCACCGCAAAACGCAAGCCACAGAACCAGGCCTCGCCGGTCAGATAGGCTGCCGGCACCCGCTCGCGGATGCGTCGGTCCAACAGCGCAGCAACCGTCTCTCGCTCGGCATCAGTCAAACGCGCATCCAGCCATTCCTGGCGACTGTTCTGAACCGGCAAGTGCAGTGCATGCAACACCAGTTGGACTGCCTCATCCCAGGCGTTGTCGGTACCGTGGCCGAAGAACAGCCCCTCGGCATTGAAGCGACTGGCACCCCAGCGAATAAAATCTCGAACGGTTTTCAGTGGCGCCCAGGGCGGCAAGACATCAGCAGATGACACGAGGCGGATCCTTTGTGATGCGGTAAAAAAACGCTATTGTACCGATTCTGAGGCACCCGTGGGTCGCATTTCTCCCAATCGGGACAGGTGATCCCAAACGATAGACAGGTCGTAAAAAGCCCTTTACCAATTTGGCCGCTTGACGTAGGGTAGCCGCCCTCCTGATAAGCTTGCAGGCCCCTACAGGGTTGAGGAACAGACAATGAAAGAACATTTTGCCCGGATTATTGAAGGCATCGGCGAAGATCTGACACGTCCGGGACTGGTGGATACCCCCAAGCGGGCCGCCAAAGCCTTCCAGTTTTTGACCAAAGGATACGAGCAGGACCTGGAGGAAGTCGTCAATGGCGCCCTCTTCCCCTCCGACTCCAGCGAAATGATCATGGTCAAGGACATCGAGCTGTACTCCCTGTGCGAGCACCATCTGCTGCCCTTTATCGGTAAGGCTCATGTCGCCTACATTCCCACCGGGCATGTGTTGGGTCTGTCAAAGGTGGCCCGGATTGTGGACATGTTTGCGCGCAGACTGCAGATTCAGGAGCAACTTACGGTACAGATTGCCGAATCCATCCAGAACATCACCGGCGCCTCGGGCGTGGGCGTGATCATCGAGGCACAGCACATGTGCATGATGATGCGCGGCGTGGAAAAACAGAATTCGGTGATGAAAACCTCGGCCATGCTGGGCACCTTCCGCAGCAATCAGGCGACCCGCACCGAATTTCTGTCACTGCTTCGCTAGCCAGGTTCAAACGTCCGATAATCAGCGCTCGGGTAAACGCACCACCTCCACCCGGGCGCTGCGCTCCCCCTTGCCCGCCGGAGACAGACTTCCCAACCCAAAGACCGGGATCCGTTGCTCACTGACTCCCTGCGCTTTGAGTTTTTCCCGCACCTGTTCGGCGTAATGCAGCGACTGGGATTGCTGCGCCTCCAGAGAGTCCGCACCGTAGTCATGGCCGACCAGCGCCACGACCCAACCGGATTCCTGCCGCAACAGGGTGGCCAGCGCATCGATGGCCGATTCGGAAACCGACACCCGCCAATCCTGCGCCGAACCCACGACATCAAATCCGGGCAGCACAAAATAGCCTGCCTCACGCAAGCGCTCACCCAGCACCGCAGGACTCAGGGTCAGCGCCGGCCGATCCACTTCCGGCATCTGCACCAGATCCAACTGGACGTACACCCGCCGGTTCCCGCGCCGCACAGAGTACAAGCTCGCGTAATAAACCGTGTCATCGCGCACGACTTCATACACACTGTAGTACTGGAATTGATCCAGACCGTATAGCTGAATCACGTTGAAGTGGTTGTTGGCCCAGTTGATACTCCCGCCGCACTCACGCTCCTCACAGGCAAACAGCTCGCGGGCACGACCGCTGATCAACTGCTCTTCGTAAAACCGGAAACCTTCGCGAGCACTAAAACCCGACGGCAACTCGAGCGTGCGTCTGAGGACATTGCCCTGGACTCGTTGCTCCCGCTCTGCCGACCAGGTTCCGCCGACTTTCTTGAAGGTGGACAGCGCCAGCACATACGTCTGATCCGGGCGGTACTCACGCATCATGACCCGGGCTTCCGGAAAATCCTCCAACCCGAGAAATTCCGGTACTTGCGTACCATTCTGAGCAACCACGTCTGTTGTGGCCAGCAGAAGGGCCCACCCCGTCAGCGCCATCGACAAAACAAAAGGCAGGGCGCGATAACACTTCAATCGCATGGCATTCTCCCATCAAGATCGAACCACCGAGTGGAGCTATTCATTGGGGAAGTTCATTCCATCCCAACGCCTGACCGCTTAAAAACCGGCGTAAACATTCGGCCACCTGTGGCGCCTGGGATTCCAGATGCAGGTGATGCCCTCCGGGCAACTCAATCCAGTCGAGTCGATCGGGAAACCGCTGCAGAGCCTCCCGATAATGACTGAATAATCGCGGAATGCCGTCCCGCCCGAGAATCATCGCCATATCCGCCGTGGCACTGGCAAGAAACGCCTCGATGTAATCCTCGGTCAGTTTTATCGCAGACGGCGCGAGCAGCCGTTGATCGGTACTCCAGGAGTAGCCGCCATCAACGGCTTTGGTCCCACGCTCGGTCAGCGCCCGGGCCGCGTCGATACTCAGCGGAAACATGCCTCTGGCACGCGCTTTGGCCGCCCGGGCCAGATCCCGGTACACACTGAGCGGTTTATTCCGCAACGCACTCATCTCCAGGATCGAGCGGGCCAGTTGTCGCGGGGCCGCCTGGGGTTGATGCACTTCCGGCCACAGCGCTTCAATCAGGGCCAACCGGGTAATACGTTCGGGAAACGTGCCCGCCGCGATCATGCCGATAATCCCGCCGCGCGAGTGCCCCAGCAGCGAAAACCGGTCCCACCCCAGTTGATCCGCCACCTCAAACAACTCCGAAACATCTTCCCAGATATTATACGGGCCGACACCGGCGCGGTGTCCGCTGCGACCGTGTCCCGCGAGATCCAGCGCGACAATGTGGGTATCTGGAAGCAGCGGCGCCAGCGCATTGAAGGTGGCGCTATTATCAAGCCAACCGTGCAGCGCCAGAATCGGTTCACCGCCCGGCTCACCCCACTCCTGGGCCGCCAGGGTCATACCCGGGAGAGAAAAGGTCCGCTCGCGACTCATGGGCGACCCGCTTTGTGCTGCGCCGAATCAGCGGTGGCATCGTCCGTTATGTCGGGGTGCCACCACAACTCGGAACGATCCAGAGGCGTGCGCTCCGGCAGCAGCGGATTGGTCAGTTTCAGCACGCGGCGCTCATTCAATGCCGCGCGCTCAAAAATCGGACGTTGACTCGGGTGCTGGAAGAACAGCTCATCAAAGCTGCCGTCCGCGATCGCCCGCTCGAGCCCCTGCTCCAGCCGCTGCGCAAGTGCCGCGTTCTGGCGGCGCACGAAAAAGTAACTGGCCGCAGGGTAGTGCAGCAACAGCCTCGGCTCGACCTTAAGATCGAGTTCCGGACGCTGCGCCACTTCCGCCCAGGGTTCATTCAGAGCACGGGGGATATAATCAATGCGTCCGTGCCGCAACATGGTGAACAGGGAAAAATAACCACTCGTGGTAACAGGCAGCTCATTGTGCCGAAGGATATCGGTATCCGGCCAATCCGCCGCTTGCCCGGCGACATGTCGGGCGAGTGCTTCCAGAGTCGTCGCATCGGCAAAACGGGCGTGATCGTCGCTTCTGACCACCAGCAACCGGTAACCCGCCATCCCCTTGGTCAGTGGGATGCGCACAGGCCTTAAATGGCGCTCGCGATTGCGCGTGGTCATACTCCAGAGCACGTCGATCTTTTCGCCTGCGGAAAGCAATCGGAGGATACGCCCCTGGGGAACGCGCAAGGGCACCGCCTGCAGACGGTAATCGCCGAACTCGTCCCGCGTTTTCTCCAGAGCCAAGCGTAGCAGTTGCTCGAAATAGTCGTTTCGCTGGTCCAGGGGGCTGCTCATATCCGGGTAGCGCACCACCAGCGGCTCGCCGCCTTCGGTCGACGCCAGCGAGGCTCCACTCCATAGGATCAAGGTGGCAATTCCGGAACACAGCATTCGAGACCAGGTCGCCACCGGAACCACCATTATCAGTCTTCCCGGTGACGGAGCCAGCGTAATTCTCCGACACCACCGGCGACCACATCCAGGGTCAGACAGGCGACGGACGCCGTACCCATGGTATAGCGACCCGGTTCGGCGCCAGTCAGATAATGAATAAGATCGCCGACCAATGGCATGTGACTGACCAGCATCAGGTTATCCTCCTCACAGGCCTGCAACTGGGCACACAGCGCCTCGAGGTCGGCCTCCGGGGTGAGCAGCTCGGTCTCGACCGGCTCGGCCCCGCGGCCCAGGACCTGATTGACGATTGCGGCCGTCTGCCGGGCGCGGCGGTAAGGGCTGACCCACAACTGATCCAGATCGGACAGCTCGTCGCTCAGCGCGTTGGCCACCCGCTCGACATCCGCCTCACCCCGGGCGGTCAGGGGCCGCTCGGCATCCGATGACGCTTTGGTCTGAGCCTGACCGTGACGCATAATGAACAGGGTTTTCATTCAAACACCTCAGTTGCGCGAATGATCGTCGCCGGTCTCTTCCCGCTCGTCTTGTCGGGGTGCTGGTGACTCAGCCTCCGGCCAGTCACTGAT
>NZ_DGMV01000043.1:24418-29116 GCF_002388575.1 Marinimicrobium sp. UBA4509 | reverse complement strand
AGGTGACTCAGCCTCCAGCCAGTCACTGAATGGAAATGGCTTGTCATCGCTACTGTAGGTGAGAAACTCCAGAGCGCGATAAATATACAGCGCCAGCGACTTTCCAAACTGGCGCAGATTCCGGTTGGGGCTTCCGGTCAGCAGTGCAAACAGGAATTGCAGGACGATCACAACCCCCATAACCACCCCGGCGACATAAAGCAGTACGGCAAACAACAGCATATAGACCAGCCGCAGCCAATGCTTGCCCGAGGTCACATTGGTTTTCAGAGTTTCGCTATCCATCAGTCTGCTCCCATATATTCCACGTCGTGGTTTTGTTCACCCAACATCAGTTTCCGGGCGACATCGGCGATTGCCTCACCTTCGAATAGTACCGCAAATAGCCCCGAAACCAGAGGCATATAAACACCCAGCTCGTCCGCCTTCTGTTTGACCTGGCGCAGGGTGTTGACCCCCTCCGCCACCTGCCCCAGCCCCTGGATGACCTCCTCCAGAGGCTGTCCCTGCCCGAGCGCGTAGCCTACCCGGTAATTACGGCTCAGATCCGAGGTGCAGGTGAGAATCAGGTCGCCCACACCCGCCAACCCCAGAAAGGTCATCGGGTTCGCCCCCATGGCGGCAGCAAAACGCCCCATTTCCGCCAGGCTTCGGGTCAACAGCATCGCCTGGGTGTTATGCCCCGCCCCAAGGGCAGCGGCCATGCCACACACAATGGCATAAATGTTCTTCAGTGCGCCACCAAGTTCCACTCCGTAGCGATCCGGGTTGGCATAGACCCGGAAGGTCTCCGAGCGCAGGCAACTCTGCACCTGTTGGATCAACGCCTCGCTCTCGCTCGCCACCACGGTACCGGTCTGCTGTCGGGCGACAATTTCCTTGGCGAAATTCGGACCGCTGAGCACGCCAATGGCGTGGTCGGGCAACTCCTGCTCGAGAACCTGGCTCATCAGGGTGAAGCCCTCCGGCTCAATGCCCTTCGCCGTACTGATCACCATCGCTTCTTTGCGCAACAGCGGCGCAATCTGTCGGGTGACCGCCCGAAAGGAATGGCTGGGAATCGATACGAACACCAGGTCACTGTCGGACACCGCCCGGGTCAGATCCGACGTCACCTCCAGGCCGTCAGCCAGACGCTGCCCCGGCAGGTAGCGCCGATTCTCCCGCGTTGACTGGGTCTCGGTGGCACTGGCGGAGTCCCGCATCCAGAGAAAGGTGCGAACGCCGTTCTCGGCAATGATATTGGCAATGGCCGTTCCGAAGCTTCCGCCTCCGAGTACGGCCACCGTGAGCTTTTGGGTCATAGGATTAGATCCGTCCTGCATTGATACCGATCGCTTTAAAGTGTAGCCCGCTTCGGCGGGCCGGGAGATGACAACCCACCTATTCAAGGAAGGCGGGTTGGAGACATAAAAAATTCACATTTTTCTTGTCCACATTTTCTGTGGATAACTTGGTGGATACTTTTTGGGAAAGTGCCTCGAACCCGCATCATCTCTGACCGTTGCACAGATTGTCCAAAAAATAACCGGCTCAATTTTTTCTTTATTTATCAATATGTTACGAATGTCAACCAAGGATATAGCGAAGTTTTCGCACTCTGTCGGAACCCTTGACAAGTACCGCACTGCTAATGTGCATAAACCAGTTAGTGAACCTTAACCGCGAAACTCCCGTAGCCACAAAACTTTCATAAAGCAAGCGTATTATTGCGCGCTTTCGGGATCACTTTGACGCCATCCGTGCGCCCGAACGAGGCGCACCGAAGCCATCGCCAAATACCTTCCGAGTTTCAGCGGGGCGCCAGTACGCCGTAGCCGCCATCGACATATATCAGCGGGTCTACCGCCAGCTCACCGAGCTTCACTTCGTGAATCCGGGCCACCACGATATGGTGGGTGCCATAAGTCATAATCTGGTCCGACTCGCAGAAGAAGGTCGCCTGGGCGTCCGCCAGGTAAGGCACCTCATCCCGCCCCTGACGCCAGTCCCCGATACTGAAGCGCGGTTGATCGCCCTCGAAACCGGCACACCGATTGGAGATGGCCTGCTGATCAGACCCCAGGATATTGATGGCAAAAGGCGTGCCTGGCGTGGATAGATGCCCTTCCAGCGCCACCTGTTTGTTCACACAGACCAACAAGGACGCGGGATTGTCTGAGACCGAGGTCACCGAAGAGACCGTCATCGCATGACGCTCACCATCGTCCGAACGGGTGGACAACACCGATACGCCGGAGGCCAGGCGACGCATCCCCATCTTCATGGCCATACCCAGTTCGGCCTCTTGCGGGTGATCGACCTCGTGTTGCTTGGGGGTATCCTGCATGCTTACTCCTCACATCTGGTAAGCCGCTATTCTGACGAGCCGCCGTGACAGACACAAGTGCCACCGAACGCCCGAACCTTGCGAGACCAATTTACCGTTGACGCGGTGGGGCACCATCGGTATTATGCGCACCTCGCGAATGACGGCGTCCACTGGATGGCCATTCGGTCTACGGCGGAGTGTAGCGCAGCCTGGTAGCGCGTCTGCTTTGGGAGCAGAATGTCGGGGGTTCGAATCCCTCCACTCCGACCACTCGCCTGCGAGATTTCCCAGCCATGCGCCCGTAGCTCAGCTGGATAGAGCACCCGCCTTCTAAGCGGGTGGTCGCAGGTTCGAGTCCTGCCGGGCGCGCCATCTTCAAGTGGGGCACTGAATCCACTGAAAGATTGGAAGGCTCGTCAGACGACAAACCTGTATCAGGGTAAGGCCTCAAAGGTCTGGATTCATACCGAAAACTTCGGTAGAGTACGCGCCCTGAAATTGACCCCGGCAATCGGGGGCAACACCTTGCAATGGTGGCTGTAGCTCAGTTGGTAGAGTCCTGGATTGTGATTCCAGTTGTCGCGGGTTCGAGCCCCGTCAGCCACCCCACTTCCCCCCTTTCTGATTCCCCTGCAACACCACAACGGCGCTTTGCCTGAGCGGAGCACTGTGGGACAATAGCGCCCTTTTCTACTCCAGCCCAGCATGAGGAATTCGGTCCATGCCAGCACAGATTCTCGACGGTAAAGCCCTCGCCAAAAAAACCGAGCAGGAGCTCGCCCAGCGCGTTGCCGATCTCAAGGCCCGCAGCAATGGCCAGGCCCCGATTCTCGCCACCATTCTGGTCGGCGATGACCCCGCCTCGGCCACCTACGTAAAAATGAAAGGCAACGCCTGCGAACGCATCGGGATGGAATCCCTGCGCATCGAGCTGCCCGCGAGCACCAGCACCGACGAGCTGCTGGCCAAAATCGATGAGCTGAACAACGACCCCAACGTGCATGGCATTCTGCTGCAACACCCGGTACCCGAGCAGATTGACGAGCGTCGCTGCTTCGATGCCATCAGCCTGGAAAAAGACGTCGACGGCGTCACCTGTCTCGGCTTTGGCCGGATGAGCATGGGCGAAGAAGCCTACGGCTGTGCGACCCCCAAAGGCATCATGCGCCTGCTGGAAGCCTACGACATCGAACTGGAAGGCAAGCACGCGGTCGTGGTCGGTCGCAGCGCCATTCTGGGCAAGCCCATGGCCATGATGCTGCTCGGTGCCAACGCCACCGTCACCATCTGTCACTCGCGCACCAAAAACCTGCCCGAACTGGTTCGCCAGGCCGACATCGTCGTGGGCGCCGTTGGCCGCCCGGAATTCATCAAAGCGGACTGGATCAAAGACGGCGCCGTGGTGGTCGATGCCGGCTACCACCCGGAAAAAGTGGGCGACATTGAACTCGAACCCCTGGTCGACCGGGTCAGCGCCTACACCCCGGTGCCCGGCGGCGTCGGCCCCATGACCATCAACACCCTGATTTACCAGACCGTAGAGTCCGGCGAAAAGAGCATCGGCCAGTAGCGAGTTCGGCATGGCCATGCGCCTGGACAAATACATCAGCCAATGCACCGGCCTGTCCCGCAAGGGTGTGCGCATCGCCCTCTATGGCAAGCGGGTGCAGGTCAATGGTGTCACCACCAAAAGTGTCAGCCAGGCACTGACGGGGAACGAGCAGGTCACGCTGGACGGCGAACTTCTTGCCCTCCCCCGGGCCCGCTACCTGATGCTGCACAAACCCGCCGGCACCCTCAGCGCCACCCAGGACAGCAGCCAGCCCTGCGTGCTGGATCTGCTACCGCCGGCATTGGCGGACGGCCTGCAGATTGTCGGCCGCCTGGATAAAGACACCACCGGCCTGTTGCTGTTGACCGACGACGGCGCCTGGAACCACCGGATCACCTCCCCCCGGCGCGCCTGCGCCAAGGTGTATGACGTCGCCACCGCCGACCCTATTACGCCGGATATCGCCAAACAGTTTGCCGACGGTATTCTGCTTAACAATGAAAGCAAGCCGACCCTGCCGGCCACTCTGGAACAACTGGACGAGCGGCGGGCCCGAGTCACACTTCAGGAAGGTCGCTACCATCAGGTCAAACGCATGTTCGCCGCCACGGGAAATCGGGTCGTCGAACTGCACCGGCTCGCCGTGGGTGGCATTGTGCTCGACCCCGAACTGGCACCCGGCGACTTCCGCTCGCTGACCGAGGATGAGATCGCCCGTGTCTGACAGCGCCTCTCAATGGCTTCTGGAACAGATCCATTCGGCCCGGGGAATGGCCAGCCTCTGGTGTCTGGATGAGCACGCCCAGGGCGACACCCCGCCAAACGCTTCATCCCT
>NZ_DGMV01000043.1:17911-24357 GCF_002388575.1 Marinimicrobium sp. UBA4509 | reverse complement strand
CCCGCCAAACGCTTCATCCCTCAGCGTGATCACCAACCGTTGGGATCAGTTCGAACTCACCCGCCACGCCGGCCTGAATACCCACTTCAGTGATTTTGATTTCTCGCTTCGGGCCGACGGTTCACTGGATCGAGTGTTCTATCGCGTCTCGAAAGAAAAACCGGTCGTGCACCACATCATCAACGAAGCCGGCCGCTGCCTGAAGCCCGGTGGTGAGCTGGTCCTGTGCGGGCACAAAACCGACGGCACCAAAACCTATATCGACAAAGCCTCCGCGTATCTGGGCCAGCGCGAGAAGGCCAAAAAAATGGGGCAACTCTACGTCGCGCGCCTGGTCCGGTCCGACCGCCTGGCAACGCCACTGGATGACAGCGACTACACCATTCCCCGCCCCATTTTCACCGACGATGACGTTCAGTTTTTCAGCAAACCGGGGCTGTTCGGCTGGCAGAAACGGGACCGGGGCAGTGCCATGTTGTGGGAACAGGCGGCGCCCCGTCTGCAGACTTCCGGCGCTGAAACCCTGCTGGACCTCGGCTGCGGCTACGGCTATCTGGGGCTTATGACTCAGCGCCTGCCACTAAAGCGGAGAGTGTTGACCGACAATAATGCTGCCGCCCTGGCCATGGCGGCCTACAATGCCGAACACAATGGCATTCCCGCCGAAGTGATCGGCGCCGACTGTGGCGAGCGCATTACCGACACCTTTGATGCCGTGCTGTGCAACCCGCCCTTTCATCAGGGGTTCGGTGTCAGCGGGGATTTGACTGACCGGTTTTTACGCAGTGCCCACACCCACCTGACGCCCAATGGTCGAGCCTGGTTTGTGGTGAACCGGTTTATTCCCCTGGAACAGAAAGCCCGCGGCCTCTTTACGCACGCCGAGGTACTGGCTGACCGGGACGGTTTCAAAGTGATTGAGCTCCGCAGCTAACCCCGATCAAACCCCAAAGGCCTTGCGGCGATACCGCAGCCGGCATTGCGCCCGCCGCTTGTCCAGTTCGGGATGCACCTGCAAACGGGTTTCAAACATTTCCCACTCCGGCACCTGCCGAAAGAAGGCGCCAATCGCGTTGGCGTAGTGCGGCGTGCTGAAGCGCTGCGCCTCGGCCCAATGTCGGCGAATCACGGGATCTTTGCAGAGCGCCGACGCACGCAACTGCGCCTCACTTTCGAAATTCATCACCAGAGCACCGCCCGGCACCACCACCGACCAGAGCGCGCTGCACCAGTTTGTATCAGCCGCGATGGCGCGCTCCGCCTCGCCGTCCACATGGCCGAACAGGTCGTCAATCACCAGATCAAACCCCGGCCCCCGATACTGTGCCAACCACTCCCGCGCGTCCGCCTCAAGCAGGCAGACATTGGCTGCCGAGGCACCGAACACCTCTCGCGCCACCTGCAAATGGACCGGGTTCAACTCAATCCCGACAATCAGGTCCGGGCTCAGAAACCGGTTGAGCTGGCACACCACAGCGCCACCGCCAACGCCCAGCAGCAACACCCGCGACGGACGCCCAGACCGGAGTGCAAAAGCGGGCAGCAACAACAGGTCCCAGACGCTGCCGGTTACCGGCTCGGCGGGATTGTACTGACTGTGGAATACGCCGTTGGTGTACAGGCGCAGACTGTTGCCCGCCCGGCGGACCTCGTAGCGATCCTCACCCTGTTGGCGCAACCAGAACAGCGCCACCGGCTAGCGACCCCGCCCTAGTACCGCCATGGCAGCGTTGATCTGCTGCAGGCGCCGCTCGGAGCCGCCCCGATCCGGATGGTGGTCCATCGCCAGACGACGGTAGCGCTGCTTGATTTCCTCCCGGGTAACCGGGTCGGTCAGCTCCAGCGTTGCCAGGGCATCGGCCCGCTCCTGGTCGGAGGGAGCCGCCCCCTGCCCCAGACGCTTCCAGAAACCCGCCAGCAGTTCTACCACCGTCTCTTCGGTCGCGTTGTCGTAATACGACCAATCCAGGTAGAACTCGCGTAAGGGCCCCGCCTCCGCCTCGGATACCGCCCGGGCACTCTCCCCGTCCGCCAGCGGCCGCAGATAGATCGCCAGGGGCGAGATCACCAGCGCCTGCCCCTGGCAGGCAAACTCCTCCTGGAGCCGATGCAGGGCGTTGAACACCTGAAAGTGCACCCGGAACAGGGTCAGCGGATGAAAACTGTAGTCCCGATCCACCAGCCCCCGGGTCTTGAGGCCTTTGATCAGGGTAAACTCGGTCTGGGCCACCCCCTGGGCGGCCTGCAGTAGCTCCCGAACGGGGCCGATCAGCGGGTTGCGCTTCCCCTCGTCGGGCAGCCTTTGTGTCTGTTCAGTCATAGCCGCCAGTATAGGGAAAGCGGCCTGGATTACCAGCAGAAGACCCGACGCCAGGCACCAGCCCACTCAATCTAACCCGTTGAAAAAGCACCAGTTATTACCCAAAGTGCACAGAGAACACCCAAATTGCACAAACCGTCACCAGGCCACCCCAAAAGGGGCACTTTTTTCTGAAAAAAGGGTTGACCGATCCAAATCCGGACTATAGGATACGCACCACTTCCAGACAGGAAGGCGCCACTCCGCCTTAGCTCAGTTGGTAGAGCAAATGACTGTTAATCATTGGGTCGCTGGTTCGAGCCCAGCAGGCGGAGCCAAATACGAAGAAACCACCCACCTCGGGTGGTTTTTTTATGGACCAATGATTAGCGCAGCCGCGCCGTTAATCATTGGTGAA
The DNA here is from genome assembly GCF_002388575.1 of Marinimicrobium sp. UBA4509. Classification (NCBI taxonomy): domain Bacteria; kingdom Pseudomonadati; phylum Pseudomonadota; class Gammaproteobacteria; order Cellvibrionales; family Cellvibrionaceae; genus Marinimicrobium; species Marinimicrobium sp. UBA4509. The sequence continues at coordinate 21,640 of NZ_DGMV01000043.1, read as the reverse complement.
TTCCAGTGGAATCCACCTAGTTCGAGCCCAGCAGGCGGAGCCAAATTACTAGCCAAGCGCTAGACCAGAAACCACCCAACTTGGGTGGTTTTTTATGCCTATTAACCGCCCCGACACCTTCTTACCGCTATTCAACCTCAGCCACGCACTCCGGCGTCCACTCCTGCTCCGGGTGATCCAGAAAACGGCCCAGTGCTGACTCTACACAGGTGTCCGACCATATCACCGAGTGGCCGACATCTTCGGCGATATAGAGCTGAGCCTCTGGCCAGCGACGGGACACGTCTCGAGACCACTGCGCCGGTGTGACGGGGTCCAGTTCGCCGGCCAATATCAGCGTGGGTGTGGCGGGCGGTTCGAGGGGTGGCAGAGGTTCATCGGCGGAGCCCAACCAGCGACAGATGTAATTGTCCCAACGATCCATATAGGCGGCGTAGCGTGGGTAGCGGGCCAGTTCCGCACTGTAGGCGGCCTCGGTGCCCAGCGTATGGTCGAAGCAGTTCACCGCCATGAACGTCAGCCTTGAGAGGCCGCCCTCCAACGCCTGGTTGATGAAGGATTCCACCAGCGGGGTCACTCGTTCGGGCTCTTCGCTCACAACACCCTGCAGCGCCTCGACAATCATCGGCCAATCCCCATGGTCATACAGGGCGCTGAATACCGTGGTCATCATTCGGTGATCGTCCAGTACCACTTCGATGGATTCCGTTCGGTACCAACTGTCCACGGACAATTCCAGTGGCTGATTTTCCAACGTTTTTAGGGCCTGCATCAGCAAGGCGTTCAGGTCCGGCACCGACTCGGCGCAGCCTTGGCGCCCTTGGCACCAGCGAATGAAACGCTCGATGCTTTCGGTTACCACACCGGGCCAACTGATCAGTCCGCCTTGGTCCGGTGGGTAAAGCGCATCCAGTACCAATGTTCGCACCGGCGGCGGCCCTTCATGGTTCAACGCTACCGTCGCCAGAGCGAGGCGCGTACCGTAGGACACGCCGATCAGATTGAACTGTTCGTAGGGCAAGAGGCGCATCAGTGCGGCCAGATCGGCGGCGCTTTGCCGGGTACCAAACTGATCCTGACGAAAGTGCCCCGCAGCCTCCAAGTCCGCAAAACAGGCTTGCAGCAACTCGGCGGCTTCCCGCGCTTCCCGCTGCGGATCAATATGCTGAGCAACGGCCTGCTCACTGTAGATGTCATACTCCGGGCAGGTCAGCGCGGGCTCGCTTTTCCCCACGCCGCGCCGATCCATCAGAATCAGGTCACGGTGCAGATTGCTGTATTCCTGCCAGGACTGCCAGAATTCGATGCTGTGTTTATCGAGCCCGGCCGAACCACCGGGGCCGCCGGGCAAGTAGATCACCGGGTCGTCCCGTCGCTCGGACGAACTGGAACGGAGGATGACCACCGGCAGGTGAAAACGCTGCTCACCCGAGTCGGTCGCATAGCCGGGCGTCAACAGGTCGGCGCAGCGGACGTCTTTGCGCCAGTGGCTCTGGAAGTCGCAACGGCGGTAACGGAGCTCATAGTCCGTAGCAATTGCCGGTGCATTTTCAGGCGTCGATTCCGTCGCTCTGGCCGTTATCGTTTCAGGGGAAACGTCAATAAACCAACAGGTGGCCGCCGTGCCCGCAATGCCCAAACACAAGACCCATATCCACCAGAGTCTGCGCATCAAGCGTTGACCGTTTGCTGCAGAACCAGAGTCCGGTATTCATCCCCCGGCATGGGGCGGGCCAGCCAAAAGCCTTGCAGGTAGTCCACACCCAGGCCTTCCAACGCCAGACTCTGGGTTTGCGTTTCCACGCCTTCGGCCACGACTTTCAGATTGAGTGCCTGAGCCATGGCCACGCTCGCCTCTACCAGTGCACGATCCTGCCGGGATTGATCCATGCCCTGCACAAAACTGCGATCAATTTTCAGATAACTGAAGGGGTGTTGGCGCAGGTAACTGAGTGACGAGTAGCCCTGACCGAAGTCATCCATGGAGATGGCGACCCCCAGGTCGGTCAATTGATTGAGAACTTCCGCCGCTTCGATCACGTTATTCAGTAGTACGCCTTCGGTAATTTCCAGAATCACGCACTGCGGGTCGATACCGGATTCGTGCAACGCCTGCTGCAGATCACTGACGATGTACCCGTGCACAAACTGCTTGGGAGAAACGTTCACCGAGATGGTCAACGGCTGACCACTCTCCCTGATCAGTTCAACCGTACGGAAAAAGGCTTTTCTGAGCACCATCATGCCCAGTTTGCGAATCTGCCCGCTCTGCTCCGCGACCGGAATAAAGTCCGCCGGTGAAATAAACCCTTCCGCCGTGCGCCAGCGCACCAGAGCCTCGGAGCCGGTGCAGCGCCCTTCAACCGGCTCGTACACCGGCTGAAAGAAAACTTCCAACCCATCCTCTTCCAGCGCCTCGCGTAATTTCTGCTGAAGATCAAAACGATGCTGCAGGCTGGTGGCCATTTCCGGCTGATAAAAGTTGAAGCAGTGTTTGTATTTTTTGCTGTGATGCAACGCCAGATCGACGCTGCGCATCAGGCCCAACAGCTGTTGACCGTCCTCCGGATAACAGGCCACCCCGGCACTGGCGGTGACGGTCAGTTCCATACCGTCGACGGTAACCGGTTCGGTCAATGCTTCGAGCAGCGCACCGGTACGGGCCGCCACCCGATGGCGGCTTTCGGTACCGGCGCACATCATCAGAAACTCATCCCCACCCTGGCGTACCAGATGCTCCCCGGGCCCGAGCTGGGCCTTGAGTCGCTCCGCAAGCGCGACGATCAGTTGATCCCCCGCCCTGTGGCCCAGACTGTCATTGACCTGTTTGAAGTCATCCAGGTCCAGCAGGATGACACAGAAACCTTTGCCGCTGCGTTCGGCCTGCCCCAGCAGCCTTCGCATGACCCGCAGGCCGAAGCGACGGTTCGGCAACCCCGTCAGGTAGTCGGTGTAGGCTTTGCGGCGCACGAGAGACAGGTGCCGGCGTTTCAGATCGAGCTGCCGGGAGAGCGCCCAGTTCAGCCGATAGGCCAACAAGTAGATGATGACGCTGGAGGCGATGACGAATAACCAACCTTTGGTGGTCTGCCAGAACAGGAAGCTGGTGGAGTCTGCGGCGACCAACCAGTACAGCACCCGGTCGGATAGCAATATCCACAAGGAGGCGAGCGCGAGGTAGATCAGAGCTATCCGTACTGGGGTCATAAAGGGTCGTTATCACGTCAACAGGCTTGCCTTGAGGATAGCAGCCATAGAACGATGCGACCATATGTCGGCGCTTTTTTGCTCCACAATAGACTATGGCAATCACTGTTATAGCGACTGCCCGTTGCTATACTTGGCTCAGGTGTCCGCCGAGGGCTGTGCAGTGACGGGAGTTTCGCCCCTACGAGCGCCCATCTCGGCGCTCCTGATGCCGGTCCCCTGCGGCGGCAAGCGCCGCGGAAAATCCCCTCAGGGCCGGTCAATCAGCCGACAGACGGCAGCCCAGCGGACACCCTCTTCCCTGCGTCCCGGCGCATCAGCGCTACTCGTACAGGGGTGGCAGGTCGGCCTCAAACAGGGTCGCCGGATGTTGGTGGAACTCGATGAAATCCTCCGCCGCCGGATGATCCGGGTACGGCACATAGAAGTGATCCCGGCTCTCCCGCTCACGATTGGCGTTACGCCACACCTGCATATATACGATCTGTCGCGTCCACTCGTTCGCCTGCCAGCCTTTGAGCT
>NZ_DGMV01000043.1:9961-17791 GCF_002388575.1 Marinimicrobium sp. UBA4509 | reverse complement strand
CGCCTGCCAGCCTTTGAGCAGCCGTTCGGTGAAGAAGTCTGACTCGAACAGTGTATCCTGGCCACCTTCGGTCATGGCCGCCAGTTTACCGCGCTGCGCCGCCAATTTGGCCAAGGCACCCAGACTGGCAATAAACCGCCCGGCATCTTCCTCCGGTGTGGCGGTGTTGGCGGAATGGCCCAGATCCCAGTAGTTATCAATACCGAGAATATCCACGTAGTCATCGCCGGGGTAGCCATAAAGATAGGACGATTCAAACTGATCCAACGTCAACCGACTGCGATCCGGAGAAAACGCGAACAGCAGCTGGTGGAGCTGTTGCTCTTGGGTCAGATAGTCCACGGTAAAGCGCCACAAGGCTCGATAGTCCTCCTCGGATGTCGGCCCCTTGCCCCACCAGAACCAGTCGCCATTGTGTTCGTGCCAGGGCCGGAAAATCAGCGGCATGGGTCCGGTGCGGCCATCGGGCAATGACACTTCCAGGGAGCGGGCGAACGCCGCAAATTGATCCAGCGCCAGGCGCAGGTCCTGATGGTATCGCCCGCCCGGCAGCAGCTCGGCGGCGCCGGTGTCGGTTTCCCAGGAGCTGCTGCCGGTACCCGGGTGGGTCATATGCCAGGAGATACTCACCACCCCACCGCGGCGGTAGGCATCACGCATCCAGTCCCGCATTCGCGCAAAGGGGACGCCGTCCAGGTTCCGGGCATCGTTCAGCTCCAGGTGTCCCAGATCCCAGCCGTAAAGCGCGGGGTAGTCACCCGTGGTGAGTTTGACATCGGAGCGCCCGGAGTCATCACGCCACTGTACCCCGTACGCCAGGCTGTCCTGGTGACCGAATAGAAAGCCCTCGCCTTTCAGCCGGTGCAGGTTGCGCCAGAGCGCCTGGGCGGCGGGATCAATGTTCTCAGTGATGGGCTCGACGGAGCCTGCGGTTTGTTGCGGGGCGTCAGATTGAGGCGCTGAGCAAGCCGTCAGCAAGGCAACCAGGCCCGCCAGCAGGCCGTGAAAGACGGTGGTCCTGACCATATCACACCTTGTTTATTGGGTTATTGACGTTGTTTTGGCACGCTGCCGTCGACCGGAGAGGTTCGACGCCAACCGATTGTAATCGGTTACAAGGCCAGAATGCAATTTCTCTGTGGCAGAAGAGAAAAACGTTAAGGGGAAATCCCCGGGGCGAAACCCCGGGGAGGCAGGTGGATCAGCGGTTGAGCAATGACCGGACAGCGTCGACTTTTTCCTTATCGTCATCGGACATACGGGACTCCAGCTCCTCTTTCAGAGCGCCTTCGGCTTCCGAGCGCACTTCCGCTTCCACCCGCTGGCGGGCCTGCTGCAGAAGCGGGTCGAGAATCGCCCGGGTCAGCTGGGCCGGGGTCAACCCCTGCTGACGGTCACCCAGGTTTTCCAGGTTGATGTCCCTCAGCGTCAATTCACGATTGCCCAGTTCGTCCGAACTCAAGCTCAAGCCGGCGTTGGTGAAGCTCAGTTTCTCCACCATAAAGCGCACATCGGGGCTGGCGGTGGTGGACTTGGGTGTTTCTTCCTGGGAGCCGGAACTCATCTGGTCCAGCAGGGTTTTGAGGTTGATCTGGGTCAGGTCTCGATGCTCGGCGTTGAGCTGGGCACCATCGACTTTGATTTCCTCAATAACCACCACATCCTCGGTGATCGAACTTGGGCGAATATCCAACGTCACATCGCCCACGCGAAAAATCGGCTGATCCGAATAGCCTTGCGGGTTGGCAATGGGAAAGCCACTGATGGTACCCCGCCCCTCGGTCAATTCAATGTGTACCCCATCCACCTGCACGTCCGTTTTGGTCACCGTGGGTCCGACCGACTCGATGGCCGCTTCGACCAGAGTGTCCAGGTTGCGCAGGCCGATAAACAGCGCGATGGCGATGACAACGATCAGGGCCACCAGAATGCTGACTATGATTTTTGTGGCTTTCATGGAGGTTCCTCGGTTTTTGACAGGGTGTTGTATGGGGTGCGACATGGTCGCAGACCACTAAAAGCCTTATGATAGCGGCCAGCTTGAACTCACGCCAATGCCATTTTCGGCCCGACAGTGAAGGTTGCCATGTTCGACGATGTATTTGCTCTGAAATTGCTGACCATTCTGGTCCTGATTTTTGTCACCCTGATCGGGGTCGGGTTGCTCACCGTGGCCGCCATGTATGTGGTGGATGTTACCCAGCGCAAACACACCATTCGGCGGAACTATCCGGTGATCGGTCGCTTTCGGTATTGGTTCGAGCACCTGGGCGAATTTTTCCGGCAGTATTTTTTCGCCATGGACCGCGAGGAAATGCCATTCAACCGGGCCGAACGCGCCTGGGTTTACCGGGCAGCCAAAAACCTCGACCTCAACCTGGCCTTCGGCTCCACCCGGGACCTGAACCCGTCGGGCACGGTGCTGTTTCTGAACTCGGCCTTCCCCACTCTGGAGCAGGACGCCGCCATACCCTCGGCGGTCACTGTTGGCCCCTACTGTCGGCATCCCTACACGACCTCGGCCTTTTTCCACATTTCCGGCATGAGTTATGGCGCCCTCTCCGCGCCGGCGGTGCGCGCCCTATCCCGAGGCGCCGCCAAGGCCGGTTGCTGGCTGAACACCGGTGAGGGCGGCCTCTCGCCCTTCCATGAAGAGGGAGGCGGCGATCTGGTATTTCAGTTGGGCACCGCCAAGTACGGCGCCCGGGACCTGGACGGCAAACTCTCGGACGAAAAATTGATCCAGCTGTCGGCCAAAGAATCGGTCAAGATGTTTGAGATCAAACTCAGCCAGGGAGCAAAGCCCGGCAAGGGGGGCATTCTGCCGGCGGAAAAAGTCTCCGCCGAAATCGCTGCAATCCGGGGCATTCCGGAAGGACACGCATCTATCAGCCCTAACGGCCACCCTGATATCCGTTCGGTGGACGACCTGCTGGATATGATCGACCACATCCGTCAGGTCACCGGCAAACCCGTGGGTTTCAAAACCGTGCTGGGCGATAAGCAATGGTTGCGGGATATGGTGGCCGCTATCCGCATTCGCGGTGTGGATCGGGCGCCGGATTTCATCACCCTGGACAGCGCCGACGGCGGCACCGGTGCCGCCCCGCAACCGCTGATGGATTACGTCGGGCTACCGCTCAAGGAAAGCCTGCCCTGGCTGTGCAACCTGCTTAGTGAAGCGGGCCTGAAAGAGCGTGTGCGCGTGATCGCCTCCGGCAAGCTGATCAACCCCTCCATGGTGGCCTGGGCCATCGCGTGCGGCGCCGACTTCGTGACCAGCGCCCGGGGGTTCATGTTTTCCCTGGGCTGCATTCAGGCCATGCAGTGCCACAAAAACACCTGCCCGACCGGGGTAACCACCCACGACCCGAAACTGCAACGGGGCCTGGACCCCACCGACAAGGCCGAGCGGGTGGCCCACTATCAGCGCAATCTGACCTACAGCGTCGGGCTGATCGCCCACGCCTGCGGCGTTCCGGAGCCGCGCCTGCTGCGCCGCCACCATGTGCACATGGTGTTACAATCCGGCCTGTCTCAGCCCTTGAATGAACTCTACCCGGAGCCCATCACTCTGATAGAGAATGGCGAGGATTCTCCCGCACTGGACTCCAAACCCAAAGAGGTAACCCATGAATAAATTGTGTTTCGGTCTGGGCCTGCTGCTCCTGCTTGCCAGCCCGGCCACTCTGGCCCAGGAGGTCACAATTGAGGACCTGGCCTGGATGGACCGCAACCACATGGCCCAACAGGTACAGCGCGTGGACGACCTGGCACGCACCCGGGTCGGAAGCCAGATTCGCGAGGATCTGAGCGATCTGACCACGCTGCAGCGGATTGTCGATCGGGAGCTGGTCGATCAGGACGACCGGTTGACGCTTCAGGCGCTGGGCGCGGTGCTGGGCAATGTGATGGCCGCCGAAGTGGACGAGCTGGAGTGGAAGATTTACGAGGACAACCGGGGCCGTAGCCGGGCGCTGTGTGTCGAGGGCACCGAGGAGTGCCTGTTCCCCATCACCATGCTCTCCCGAAGGATGGAGGTGGGCCTGAAGCCCGATGTGCGTCAGGTGTATAAAGACGCGCTGGCGCTGATTGAACCCTATTTGCCGGAGTTGCCCTACGGCGGGGCTGCCAGCCGTCGCTGAAGCCCGGCCACCACGGCCCCTCGGAGCCCCGCCGGAGAACGGCGAACGATTCGCATTTGACTTGCGGGGCAACACTTTCTAAAATGCAGCCCTCTCTCGGGGGAGTAATCGGCCAGCGCGCAGTATCGCTGGCGTTACTGTCAACATAATTGCGCCACAGCGCATGGCAGTAACACCCCACCCTGCGGCTCCGCCGCACGGGTCGGGCTGATGAGACCTGAGGTACAGACGCTTATCCCGGCGGGGTGGTGTGTGTATCTCTGTCTAACAGCCCCGCCCGGACGACGTTTTTGATGGAAGCACTGATCGGATCGACTCTCGCCGTGGCTCTGGCCGAAATCGGCGACAAAACCCAGCTCCTGGCGCTGCTTCTCATTTCCCGCTATCACCGCCCCTACGCCATTGCCGCCGGCATCCTGGTCGCCACCCTGATCAACCATGCCCTGTCCGCCCTGCTGGGCAGTTGGCTGGCGGACCTGATACCCGCACAGTGGGTGCCCTGGATTCTCGCCAGCAGCTTTCTGATTGTCGCCCTGTGGACCCTGATTCCCGATAAGGCCAGCGATGAGCCTGGCCGCTTCCATCAATACGGGCCATTCGTGGCCACTCTGGTGCTGTTTTTCCTGGCGGAAATCGGCGACAAGACCCAGGTCGCCACGGTGGTGCTGGCGGCCAAATTTGACGCCTTTCTGATGGTGGTGATCGGCACCACGGTGGGCATGTTATTGGCCAATATCCCGGTGCTGTTTGCGGGCCGCTGGCTGATGGACAAGATTCCGCTCAAGTACGCCCGCATCAGCGCCTTCATGTTGTTCGTGATTCTGGCGGTGGTGACGCTGATTCATACCAATGGGCAGGTACATTGACGTGTTACATAGGGTTCAGCTTGGGTTACGGCGGATGCGCGCTCACGCGCTTATCCGCCCTACGCAAACCACGGCAGGTCGTGTAGGGCGGATAAGGCCGAAGGCCGCATCCGCCGCTACCAAACCCCGACCCACCGGCCAATTTAACTCAAATTCGCTTCACCATGCCCCTGGGCAACCAACACCTTGCGAATCTTCTGCGCCGCCTCCGCCAGATCCTCGGCGTCAGCGCTGCTCGCATGGTCAAAACTCAAATCCCCCATTGAATCCAACGGCACCAGGTGGATATGGGTATGCGGTACTTCCAGACCGGCGATCATCATTCCCACCCGCTTCGCCGGATAGGCCTCTTTCAGGCCCTTGGTCACTTTCTGGCTCACCTGAATCAGGTGGCTGAGTAAGGCCGGCGGCAGGTCATCCCAGTGATCCACCTCCTCACGCGGCACCACCAGTACATGGCCCTCACGAATCGGTTGAATGGTCATGAAGACCACGGCTTTGTCGTCTTTCCAGACAAAATGGCCGGGGAATTCGCCGGAAATCACTTTCGAAAATACGCTTGCCATAATTCGCTCCTTTATTGACATCAGGTTGTTACCGACAAGGATAACATTGCGCGGGCGATGAAATGCGCCTATAATCCGCGCCTCTTCAGTTAAGCCCTCTATGCGTTTGGGGAAATGGTGTTACGGGGCAGAGCTGAGACGACAGGGACCTGTCATGGCTGCAAGAGTGCAGCCCAAGCGACCGCCCACTGGCGGAACACACGCCCAACGTGCCGCGATAAGGCCCCGGACCTGCCGAGATCGCACCCTCTGATCACCCGACAACACCCCCTGACCACGCCGCGCCCATTATCCCGCTGCTCCGGCCGCCGCGCGCCTATTGCATATTGAGGCTAACACTCCATGACCGAACAAACCCCCTTGCTGTTTACCGACCTGGGCCTGTCTGAACCCGTGCTTCAGGCCATTCAGTCCGTCGGCTACGAACAGCCCTCGCCGATCCAGGCGGCCGCCATTCCGGCCCTGCTCGATGGCAAAGACATCGTGGGCATGGCCCAGACCGGCACCGGTAAAACCGCCGCGTTTGCCCTGCCCCTGCTCTCGCGCTTCAACCCCGAGCAGCGCGAGCCGCAGATTCTGGTGCTGGCACCGACCCGCGAGCTGGCCATTCAGGTGGCCGAAGCGTTTCAGCGCTATGCCAGCAAGCTGAACAACTTTCACGTACTGCCGATTTACGGCGGCGGCGACATGGGCGGCCAGTTGCGCCAGCTCAAACGCGGCGCCCAGGTGGTTGTGGGCACCCCGGGTCGGGTAATGGACCACCTGCGTCGCGGTACGCTGGACCTGTCCAAGCTGCAGAGCCTGGTGCTCGATGAAGCCGACGAAATGCTGCGCATGGGCTTTATCGACGACGTCGAATGGATTCTGGAGCACACACCCAAGGAGCGCCAGACCGCCCTGTTCTCGGCCACCATGCCCAGCCAGATCCGCAAGGTTGCCAGCCAGTATCTGAACAGCCCTCAGGAAATCAAAATTGCCAGCAGCACCTCCACCGGCGCCAACATCGAGCAGGTGTACTGGATGGTCAGCGGCACCAACAAGCTCGATGCCCTGACCCGCATTCTGGAAGTCGAGCCGTTCGACGGCATGATCATTTTCGCCCGCACCAAGAACGCCACTGTGGAGTTGGCGGAGAAACTTGAGGCCCGCGGTTATGCAGCGTCCGCGCTGAACGGCGACATGAACCAGCAACTGCGCGAACGCACCATTGAGCGGCTGAAAAACGGCAAGCTGGATATCGTGATCGCCACTGACGTGGCCGCCCGTGGTATCGACGTGGAGCGGGTCAGCCACGTGCTCAACTACGACATTCCGTACGACAGTGAAGCCTACGTGCACCGCATTGGCCGCACCGGTCGTGCCGGTCGCAGCGGTAAGGCGATTCTGTTTGTGGCACCGCGCGAGAAGCGCCTGCTGTACGTGATCGAAAAGGCGACCCGCCAGCCGATCAAGCACATGGAGTTGCCGACCGGCGCCGCCGTGACCGCTCATCGTATTGATCAGTTCAAGCAGTCGATTCAGCAGGTATTTGATACCAGTGTGGATCTGAGTTTCTTTAACGATCTGTTGGCCGATTTCAGCCATCAGACGGACCGTTCACCGGAGGAGATTGCCTCGGCCCTCGCCTATCTGGTGCAGAAAGAGCGCCCGCTGCAGGTGAAGCTGGCCGAGATTCGTCCGGAAAAGCCCAGCACCAAGGGCAAGAACAAGCTGGCTCGTGAAGCCAAGGCTGGCAAAGGGCCGAAGCCCCGCGTCAATGATTCGGACCTGCAGCGCTATCGTTTGGATGTGGGCCGCAGTCATGAGGTTCGTCCGGGGGATATCGTCGGCGCCATTGCCAATGAGGCGGGTATCGACAGTCAGTATATTGGTCACATCAAGTTGTTTGATGAGTTTTCCACGGTGGATCTGCCCAAGGGTATGTCGCCGGAGGTGATGCAGTTGCTGAAGAAGGTGCGGGTGCGCAATCGGCCGCTGAATATTGCCGAGGACACGGGTCCGCGCAACGATGGTCCGGCGCCGGATTTCAAGCGTCGCGGTCCGAAACCGGGCGATAAGCGTGCGCCGGGTAAGTTTGCGGGTAAGGGCAAGCCGGATGGTAAAGGTAAGCCGAAAGCGAAAGTGCGTGATCGTGATGTGAAAAATAAAGGGTATCGCGCGAAGAAGGCATAGTTCGCACAGGCAACCCCGTTAAACCCACCATAGGGGGCAACGGGGACCACGGCGGCCACGGTATAAACCGGTTGGAGACTC
>NZ_DGMV01000043.1:741-9810 GCF_002388575.1 Marinimicrobium sp. UBA4509 | reverse complement strand
CCGCCTCAGTGCCAGATTATTGTATCGGTGTCCTACTCATCAAACATCTGAATCATGTAGCCGCCTTTGATGGCGGCCTGCATCGCTTTGTCAGCTTCCACGACGCGGGGGTCTTTGCGCAGGGTGTCGGCGACGTATTTGCGGTTTTCAATTTCGATCTCGGTGAAGCCCGCGCGCATCAGGTAGATTTTGCACAGTTGTTCCGCACCGAATAAATCCACGTAGTCGATGTAGACGATAAACGGCTTTTTGTCGCCGGCTTTGATGTCGTCGCGATCCGCACGTGCGGTGCCATTGGCGGAAAATATATACATTCAGAATCCTCTGGGACGGCCGGGCCGTCATACCGTCATGATGACACGCACTGCGTCCATTCGCAGTTGCGCACGATTCAAATACTGCTCGGAATCCGTCAGCTGTTTTTCAAGCGTTTCGATTTCCTGGTGGCGAACGTTCGGGTTCACTTCGGCCAATGCCCTCAGGCGCTCAAGCTCTGCGGACAGCGCTTGGGTCACTCGTGTGCGTGCGTCGTCGATCAGGGCCTGTTGCTTGGGTGCAACCAGGGCTTCCGCCTGGTCCATCATTTCCGCCAGTTGTGGGCGGGCGTGGCGGACGAGGTCCTGGGCGCTGGGGCGTGGGACTTTTTGCAGGAGGCTGTCGAGCTTGCCCGCTGCGAGTGCGCCGCTGAGGTCTTTGCCTTTTGGATCGAGCAGAACCCGCAGGACCGATTCGGGCAGGTAGCGGTCCAGTTGCAGTGCGCGCGGCGCCGGGCAGTGCAGCACGAACAGGGCTTCCAGCAGCAGGGTGCCGGGCTTCAGGGGCGGCAGCTTGATGGTGGCCAGGGCGGTGTTGCCGAATTCGCTGTGGGCAATCATTTCCTGGGCGCCATGTACCATTGGGTGCTCCCAGGTCAGGTAGTGCATGTCTTCCCGGGACAGGGCGAGGTCGCGATCAAAGGTCACGGTCATGCCCTCTTCCACCAGACCGGGGAAGTGGGAGACGCGCATCTGTTCGCTCGGGTGCACCACCCAGCTCTGCTCACCGTGCTCGTCCTGATCAATCCCGAAAGCGTCGAACACCCGCTCCAGGTAGGCCGGCAGCGTTTCATCGGAGTCCTGTTGTTCCAGCGCCTCGACCAGAGGTGCGGCTTTTTCCGGCTGGCAGGAGTTCAGCTCCAACAGGCGATCCCGTCCGGCCTGCAATTGCGCCCGCAGGGCTTCGGCCCGCTCGCGGGTGTCGTCCAGCAGTGCATCGAATGCGGTGTCGTCTACATCGGTGAGCGAGGCGAGCAGTCGCGCTTCAAACTCATCGTACAGTGTCCGGCCAATGGCACAGGTGTGCTCGAAGGCGTCCAGGCCACGGTGATACCAATACAGCAGGTGTTCCTGGGCGGTATCCGCGTAGTGCGGCGTATGGATATTGACCTGTCCCTGTTGGCCGATGCGGTCCAGGCGACCGATGCGTTGCTCCAGCAGGTCCGGGTTCAGAGGCAGGTCAAACAGCACCAGGTCCTGGGCGAACTGGAAGTTGCGCCCCTCACTGCCGATCTCCGAACAGATCAATACCTGAGCGCCGGCTTCCTGATCAGCAAAATAGGCGGCGGCCCGGTCGCGCTCCAGCAGACTCAGGTGCTCATGAAAAACGGCCGAGGCGATGCCTTTGCGCAAGCGCAAATAGAGTTCCAGTGCCTGGGCGCTATCGGCACTGGCGCAGATGACCAGTACCTTGTTACCGCGTTGGCTTTTGAGGAAATCACTCAGCCAGTCGACCCGTGGGTCCACCAGCCACCAGTCGGCCCCCCGGTGTTCAAACCAGAAATTTTCCGGTCGCAGTTGTTCATCCAATGGCCGCTCGCTCAGGGCCATCAGGTCGTCATCATCCAGGTCCAGGGGATGGTTGTGCAGCTTGCGCTCCGGGAAGCCGGATACGGACGCACGGGTATTGCGAAACAGTACCCGGCCGGTGCCGTGACGATCCAGCAGGGCGTGAATTGCCTGCCCCACGGCTTCACCCGGCTGATCCTTGGCCTGGGTCTTGAGGCGCTTGAGTTCCGCCTCCGACAGATAGTCGGTCAGGGCGCCATCCAATGCGTTTACCACATCGCTTGAGCTCCCGTCGCGGGCGGCCAACAAACCCTGTACCCGCTGATTGAGCGCTTCGTAGCCATCGTGCTCGGCGAGAAAGGCGTTCAGGTCATGGTAGCGATCCGGATCCAGCAGGCGCAGACGGGCAAAGTGGCTTTCCACACCCAACTGCTCCGGTGTCGCGGTCAGCAGCAACAGACCGTCCGAGACTTTCGACAGCCCCTCAATGCAGCGATAGGAGGCGCTGGGCTCGCCATCGTGCCACTGCAGGTGATGAGCCTCATCCACCAAGAGCAGATCCCAGCCGGCTTCCACCGCCTGCTGGTAGCGCTGCTCACTGCCGCTCAGAAACTCCAGGGAACAGAGAATCAGCTGTTCGCTTTCAAACGGATTGTCCTCGGCCTCGGCAATAACGATTTCCTCGTCATCGGGTAACAGGGACGGATCGATATCGTCCAGTCCGGCCATGCCCTGGCAGCGCGCTTCATCCAGTAGCGTAAAGCTCAGGTTGAAGCGTCGCAGCATTTCCACCAGCCACTGATGCTGCAGACTTTCGGGCACCACTACCAGCGCGCGACGGACCCGCCCGGTCATCAGCTGCTGATGCAGAATGAGGCCCGCTTCGATGGTTTTACCCAGGCCAACCTCATCCGCCAAGAGCACACGAGGCGCCTGACGTCGCCCCACTTCGCTGGCAATGTATAACTGGTGTGGCAGCGGTTGAATGCGCGGACCACTCAGGCCATAAACCGCGCTCTGCCGGTGGCGGTGCAGGGTGTCCAGGGTCTGGTGGCGCAGGCTGAAGTGGGTGTACTTGTCGATCTGGCCGGAAAACAGGCGCTCGCGGGGCGTGCTGAATTGGACAAAGCTGTCCAGTTCAAACTCCGGGATCAGGTGCTCGTCCCCTTCCTCGGTATAACCTTTGTAGGCCAGCAACAGCCCCTGCTCCATGACTTCGGCGATGGTGATGGTGGTGCCGTCCTGGTGGCTGATCACCTCGTCCACCTGATAACGGACCCGACTGACCGGCGCACTGCGCAGCGCGTAAGTCCGACGCTGACCGGCGGCCGGGAACCCCAGGGTGACCTGTCGCTCGTCGGTTTCCAGGACAATGCCCAGACCCAGTTCCGCTTCGGTGTCGCTTACCCACCGCTGACCAATGACAAATTGCTGTTGACTCACGCCGGCCTCTTTCTTTCGCTGATTTCAGGGTGCGCATGATACTGGCTGCGTGGCCGAAAGCCAAAGGGTGAGCGGGCGGCGGAGCAAAATAGCCGGTGTTGCCGCCGGCAACATGGTCTGTTTTCCCCCATTTGGCGTAAAATAGGACGGTTTTTCTTCACAACGTCCGTCGACGAGGAGTCACTATGCCCGCATTGGCCGATCTGGTGCGCCCCTACGCGGGGATCACTTTGACCGACAGCAAAACCCTGTTTCCCGACGCCCAGGGCACGGGACTGCCCCTGATTCGCATTGACACCGACCTGTGTCAGGCCGTGGTCGCCCCCCAGGGCGCCCAGTTGCTGTCCTTCACCAAGGCCGACGGCACACCCCTGCTCTGGCTGAGCCCGCAGTGCCAGTTCGAGCCGGGCAAGGCGCTGCGCGGTGGGGTGCCGGTCTGTCTGCCCTGGTTTGGCCCCCACCCTGACGACAATAAACCCCAGCACGGGTTTGCCCGCACCTCCGACTGGGCGCTCACGCAGGTGGCCCAGGCCGATAACGGTCGCTGTGAACTCTGGTTTGAACTGGAACACTCCGGCGATGAACGATTCGAGCAACCCTTTACCGCCGCCCTGCGGATGGTATTGGGTCAGACCATTGAGCTGGAACTGGGCCTGACCAATCACGACTCCCACGCCGCGGATTTCACCTGGGCGCTGCACAGCTATCTGCCGGTGCAGACACTGGACGACGCTCGGGTTCCGGTGCTTGCCGGGCGGGATTATCTGGACAACCTGCAGAACCACGCCCGCCTGAGGCAAAGCGGCCCCCTGACCTTCACCGGGGAGGTGGACCGGGTGTTCCCCGACGTGGAATCCGAGGTGACTCTGGAGCCAACACCGCACCTGCGGCTGAGCCATGAAAATTGTCCCAGCCTGGTCACCTGGAATCCCGGCGCCGAAAAAGCGGCGGCCATGGACGATATGGGAGAAGGCAACGAACAGGGGTTTGTGTGTCTGGAACGGGGGGCGGTACTGGATGAGGGATGGACATTGGCACCCGGCGAAACCCGCCGAGGGAAAGTGACGATCAGTGCGCTGTAGTTTTCAGTCGAGAGGTGAGGTGTCGGATTACGCGCTGAGCGCTAATCCGACCGACGGACCGACCATATTCAGTAGGTCGGATTAGGCCCGAAGGGCCGTAATCCGACACCACTTCAGGAGCCGCCTTATGCCGGCAGCAGATCCTTCACCGCGTCACGCTCTTCCTGCAGCTCTTTCTCGGTGGCCTGCATCTTCTCGCGGGAGAAATCATTGATCTCCACACCCTGAACGATTTCCCAGTCGCCGTTTTTGCACACGCAGGGGAAAGAGTAAATCAGGCCCTTGTCGATGCCGTAGCTGCCATCGCTGTACACGCCCATGCTGACCCAGTCGCCTTCAGCACTGCCCAGCGCCCAGTCGCGCATATGGAAAATCGCCGCATTGGCCGCGGATGCCGCGGAGGAGGCGCCACGGGCATCAATGATGGCCGCACCGCGCTTCTGTACCACCGGAATGAAGTCACTCTCGTACCAGGACTGGTCAACCAGTTCCATGGCGTTGGTGCCGGCCACTTTGGTCTGGTGAATGTCCGGATACTGAGTCGAGGAGTGATTGCCCCAGATGGTCAGGTGGGTGATATCGTTGATGGTTTTGCCGGTTTTCTGGGCCAGTTGAGTCAGGGCACGGTTGTGGTCCAGACGGGTCATGGCGGTGAACTGACGCGGATCCAGATCCGGGGCGTTGCGCTGGGCGATCAGGGCGTTGGTGTTGGCGGGGTTACCGACCACCAGCACTTTTACGTCGCGGGAGGCGTGGTCATTCAGCGCCTTACCCTGAACAGAGAAAATCTTGGCGTTGGCTTCCAGCAGGTCCTTACGCTCCATACCGGGACCACGGGGACGGGCACCTACGAGCAGCGCGTAATCGGTGTCTTTGAAAGCCACCGCCGGGTCGTCGGTGCAGGTCATGCCTGCCAGCAGCGGAAAGGCACAGTCGTCCAGCTCCATGGCTACGCCTTCGAGGGCCTTGAGCGCCGGAGTGATTTCCAGCAGTTGCAGAATGACCGGCTGATCTTTGCCCAGCATTTCGCCAGCGGCGATGCGGAACAGAAGTGAGTAGCTGATTTGACCGGCGGCGCCGGTGACAGTAACGCGTACAGGTGCTTTCACAATGTGTCTCCGTTTTGGGTATAAATTCAGTGGCTTCCCCGGCGCCCGTAACCATTAAGGGGGCGGCTTCATCCGGCGGAAGTAGTGGCTGTCTTGTTGTGGGAGGTTGAACCGACGCAGCCTGACGGCCGGACATTATAGGGGATTGGGAGAAAATTTCACCCGTTTGGCGCCTATTAACTCCTGCGATGGAGGGAACACTACCGCCGAACCGGTACTACTCCCCTTCCACCCCGGTAATAGGTGTGATGCTGCCCCAGGTCTTGCAGCTGGGACACAGCCAGTGCAGCTGGTTGCCTGTGAATCCACATTTGCGGCAGTGGTGGCTGGGCTTGGCTTCCAACACCTGATCCACCAGTTGCTTGAGCAGTTGCAGGTTGTCTCGCGCCCTGCCCTCGGAGTGCAGCAGATACAGCTCGACCAGCCGGTTCAACAGCTTGATGGTGGGCCGCTGACGCAGATGCTCGGCGATAAAATCCGCCGCCGCGTAATCATCCCGTGCCCAGCGCACCTGCTCGGCCAGTTTGATCACCAGGGAGCTGCTCGGATATTGGGCCAGCAGCTCTTCCAGATAACGCTGCAGCCCTTTACTGTCACCCAGGCGCTCGTAGCAGGCACATACCAGCTCCAGACTCTCCACCACCAGCTCAGGGTCCTGGTGGGGAATGCGCTGCAGAATTTTCAGCGCTTCGCGTTCATTACCCTGGCCGTGTTCCAACTGGCCCCAGAGCAGGCTGGCGCGCACCGACTGGCGATCAAAGCCCAGCGCTTTCTGCAACTGGCGGCGCGCGGTGAGCAGATCGTTCCGTTCCATGGCGTCTTCCGCCAGCTCACAACAAAAGTGCGCCCGCGCTATGGCCCGCTCGCCGGTGTTTCGGCCAAAGCGACGCTGGCCGATCTGATTGGCGGCCTCAATGGCTTTTTCCCAGTCTTTTTCGTCCTGGTAGATTTCAATCAGGTGGGTGAGCGCTTCGGATTTATATTGGCTGTTTACATCCACCAACTCGTGGAGCAAGCCTTCCGCACGATCCAACAGCCCCGCCCGGATAAAGTCGCGGGCCAGTTCCAGCTGGGCTTCATGGAGTTGCGGAGTGGTCAGACTGGGGCGAGCCAACAGGTTCTGGTGAATGCGGGTGGCTTTGGCAATTTCGCCCTTGCGACGCAGAAGATTGCCCAGGGCCAGGTGGGTTTCGAGGGTATCAGAGTTGACCTCCAGGGACTCGATAAAGGCATCCACGGCGCTGTCGGCCTGTTCATTCAGCAGGTAACTGAGCCCCTTGAAATACTTGGGGCCATAGTGCTGGTTCTCCTGCTGCAGGCGACGACCACGCTGCCGCCAGCCGAGCACAAAGCCCGCCGCAATCGCCACCATGATCAGGCCAAACAAGCCGATATCGACCATGGGCATCAATCCCGGATGGGTTGCAGGCGAAGTTGCTTGAGCTCTTTCTCGCACCGGGCGAGTTGACGTTCACGGGCGCGCAACTGACGGCGCAACCGCAGCACTGTCGGCAGACTGACCGCCATGCCCAACAGGGTACCCAACGCGGTGAAGATCAACAGCCAGACGCCCAGAGACAGGCTGGGAAGCCCCAATCCCATAAGAGTGACCGGTACCGCCTGAGCGTTTTCCAGCGCGAACCAGACGCCCAGCAGAAACGCGAGCACCAACAGGGCGACTTTAATCCAACGCAGAAGTGGTTTCATGGTGCGATAACCTTGGGATAGGGTGCGTCAGTGGTGCAGGCTTTCGTTAACACGATCGCGCATCTCCTTACCCGGCTTGAAGTGAGGGACATACTTGCCTTCGAGTTCAACCGTTTCGCCGGTTTTCGGGTTGCGGCCCATACGGGGAGCCCGGTAGTGCAGAGAGAAGCTTCCAAAGCCGCGTATTTCGATCCGCTCGCCGGATGAGAGTACGTCGGCCATGTGGTCGAGAATGAGCTTAACCGCTAACTCAATGTCTTTGACCGGCAGTTGGTCCTGTTGCTCGGCAATGTACTCGATCAGTTCCGATTTGGTCATGGCATTTGCCCTGTTATTGGAGAAGAGGGTGCCCGCCGTTTACGTCGCTGGGCACCCCGTGCTGGCCTTGCACTTATTTTTGTCCAATTTCAACAACTTAGGCTAGCTTATACCGGACCAGAGGTACAAGCAAGGGGGCGGATTTTTGGGGAATGCCTTCAGTGGCTCAGCTCCAACAGCAGCTTGTTCAGCCGCTGCACGTAAGCCGCCGGGTCTTCCAACTGGGTGCCCTCGGCCAGGTTGGCCTGATCGAACAGCACTTTGGCCAGATCGGCAAAGCGGTCTTCATCGGGCTCCTGATCCAGTTTCTGTACCAGCGGATGGTCCGGATTGAGCTCGAAACTGGGCTTGGACTCGGGCACTTTCTGTCCGGCCTGCTCCAGAATACGGCGCATCTGGGCGCCCATTTCATGCTCGGCCACCACCACACAGGCGGGCGACTCGGTCAGGCGATGGGTAATGCGCACCTCGGCCACGTCGTTCTCCAGGGCCTTCTTGACCCGTTCCAGCAGCGGCTTGAGTTCTTCGGCCTGCTTCTCCTGAGCCTGCTTTTCGTCCTCGGAGTCCAGCTTGCCCAGATCCAGCTCGCCCTTGCCCGCGTCCTGGAATGACTTGCCGTCGTATTCCATCAGGTGGCTCATCAACCACTCGTCCACCCGATCGAACATCAGCAGCACCTCGATGCCCTTCTTGCGGAACACTTCCAGATGCGGGCTGTTCTTGGCGGTGTTGAAGTTCTCCGCCGCAATGTAATAGATCTTGTCCTGGCCTTCCTGCATCCGGCTGATGTAATCGTCCAGGGACTGATCCTGCTCTGGCTTGTCAGTGTGGGTGCTGGCGAAGCGCAGCAGCTTGGCGATTTTCTCGCGGTTGGCGAAATCCTCCGCCGGCCCCTCTTTCAGCACCTGACCAAACTCGGTCCAGAACTTCGCGTACTGCTCCGGCTCGTTCTTGGCCATTTTGGTCAGCATATCCAGCACCCGCTTGGTCAGCGCGGTGCGCATGGTGTCGATGTTCGGGTCTTTCTGCAGGATTTCCCGCGAGACGTTCAGGGACAGATCGTTGGAATCCACTACCCCTTTGATAAAGCGCAGATACAGCGGCAGAAACTGCTCGGCGTCATCCATGATGAAAGTGCGCTGTACGTAAAGCTTCAGGCCGCGAGCGCCGTCCCGGTTGTACAGATCAAACGGGGCATGCTCCGGCACGTACAATAGGCTGGTGTAGTCCAGCTTGCCTTCCACCCGGTTGTGGCTCCAGGTCAGCGGATCGGCATAATCGTGGCTGACATGCTTGTAAAACTCTTTGTACTCTTCATCGCTGATATCGGAACGAGAGCGGGTCCAGAGCGCGGTCGCGGTGTTGACCACTTCGTCCTCGGGCGCCTTATCCTTGTCCTCTTCCGAGGTCTGCAGCTTCTGCATCAGCACCGGAATATCGATGTGGTCGGAGTACTTTTTGATGATCGAGCGCAGGCGCCAGTCATCGGCAAACTCGTCGGCATCGCTGCGCAGATGTAACTCAATCGAAGTACCACGGTCAGCCTTCTCGACGGTTTCGACACTGAATTCGGCCTCACCGGCACTT
>NZ_DGMV01000043.1:0-674 GCF_002388575.1 Marinimicrobium sp. UBA4509 | reverse complement strand
TCGGCCTCACCGGCACTTTCCCAGCGCACCGCTTCGCTGGCCGGAAAGCCGGCCTTGCGGGTGGTCACCACAACCTTGTCGGCGACGATAAAGGCGGAGTAAAAACCCACCCCGAATTGACCAATCAGTTTGGAGTCTTTCTTCTGGTCACCGGTCAGGTTTTTAAGAAACTGGGCGGTACCGGACTTGGCGATGGTGCCCAGATGCTCGATGACCTCGTCCCGGGACATGCCGATGCCGTTGTCGCTGATGGTGAGCGTCCTGGCTTCTTTGTCGACGCTGACACGCACTTTGAGGTCACTGTCGCCTTCGTAGAGGCTGTCATTTTCCAGGGCTTCGAAGCGCAGTTTGTCCGCCGCATCGGAGGCGTTGGAGATGAGCTCGCGCAGGAAGATCTCGCGGTTGGAGTAGAGCGAGTGGATCATCAGGTGCAGCAGTTGTTTGGCTTCGGTCTGGAATCCAAGCGTTTCTTTATGGGCGTCCACGGTCATGGGTGCGTAGCTCCTGTCATACAATTGGCATTGAACACGACTCCCAACCATCACTGGTCGGGGTTTGAATTCTGTGGGTGGGTAATGGGGGCTTTCGGGGGAATATCAAGGGTTGGGGCTTGTACCTTGAGGCGGATTGTTACTCCGGCCAGAGGGCTGCGGGAGGGTAGGTAGTTGCGAGAC
>NZ_DGMV01000020.1:0-7326 GCF_002388575.1 Marinimicrobium sp. UBA4509 | reverse complement strand
ATCTGGGCGGTGCAGATGATCTGGATCCCCCTGTTCGCCGCCGGCGTGATCAACGGCATCGGCCATTACTGGGGCTACCGCAACTTCGAATGCGCGGACGCCTCGCGCAACGTGCTGCCCTGGGGCGTGCTGATCGGCGGCGAAGAGCTGCACAACAACCACCACACCTACCCCAATTCCGCCAAGCTCTCGATCCGCCGCTTTGAGTTCGACATGGGCTGGGCGTGGATTCGCCTGTTCGAGATGCTGGGCGTGGCGAAAGTGAAGAAAGTGGCGCCCAAGCCGGTGGTCGACCGCGACAACGCCAAACCCACCGTGGATCTGGATACCCTGCGCGCGGTCTTCCAGCACCGCTTCCAGGTGATGGCCCAGTACCGCCGCGCCGTGATCAAGCCCGTGTTCGAACAGGAAAAAGCCCGCGCCTGCGAAGCCACCCAGGGCTTCTACAGCCGCGCCCGGACGCTGCTGTACCGCGATCAGCGGTTCTTCAAGAGCCGCCACAAGCATCGTCTGGCCAATCTCACGGAGCACAACCAGACCCTGGCCACCATCTACGAGTACCGGCTGCGTCTGCAGTCGATCTGGAGCCAGACCAGCCGCAACTCCTCCGAGATGCTGGAGTCCCTGGCCCAGTGGTGCCGGGACGCGGAAGAATCCGGCATCCACGCGCTGCAGGATTTCGTGGCCACACTGAAAGGGTATCGGGTACAACCGGCCCAAGCCTGACGTCGCGGGCTGGCAACCCAGCCCGATAAGCACTAGAGTACGCCTCCCTCGCGGCCTGCAATTGCAGGCCGCTTTGTTTTTACGGCTTTTCCCGCGCCGGCGACACCGGCTCCGGGCCTTTTCATTTCAACCCGGGTCACCGCGACCCATCAAAACGCCCTCAGCGGGTTCCTTGCCGCGCCGTCCGCCGGTGGTCGCCATTCGCACCGCCCGGCCTGCCAGCGCGCGTCTGTTTCACTGGGAGACACGTTTGACCGATACCGGCTTTTATCAATTTTCGCCTCTTACCATCCTGTTGCTTCTCGCCGCCTTCTACGGCGGCACCTATCTGTTGACGCTACTGATCAAGAGCGACCGCCAGGGCACCGACGCCTTCATGGTCGCCAACCACCGCGTGGGCTTCGGCATGGGCGCCGCCAGCATGACCGCCACCTGGATCTGGGCCGCCTCCTTCTACGCCGCCGCCACCTCCGGCTATACCTACGGCCTGTCCGGCCCGCTCCATTACGGCCTGTGGGGCGCGCTGATGATTCTGTTCATCTACCCGTTCGGCCAGCGGTTCCGGAAGCTGGCGCCCAACGGCCACACGCTGGGCGAACTGATCCACGCCCGGCACGGTGCTTCCAGCCAGTTGATTCTGGCGTTCTCCAACGTGTTGGGCAGCCTGATCAGCCTGATGGTGAACTTCACCGCCGCCGGCGCGCTGGTATCGGTTCTGTCGCCGCTGTCGTTTCAAACCGGTGTGATCATTGCCGGCATCGGCGTACTCAGCTACACCCTGACCTCCGGCTTCCGCGCTTCGGTGTTCACCGATTTCGCGCAGCTGGTGGCGTTGATGGCCATCGCCGTGGTGATCATCCCCGCGGTGCTGTTCGCCATGGGCGGCCCCGGCACGATCATGGACGGCATGAGCACCCTGACCGCGGAGCAACAGAACCTGTTCTCCATGGACGCCATCCTGAACCAGGGCGCGCCCTACTTCGTCGCCGTGCTGGCCTACGCCATCGGCAACCAGACCATTTCGCAGCGCCTGTTCGCGGTGAACGAGAAGCACATTAAACGCACCTTCGTGACCGCCACCGTGGGCTACGCGGCGATTGTCATCGGGCTGGGCATGATCGGCCTGATGGCGGTCTCCGCCGGCATCGAACCGGTCAACGGCGACATGAACAACCTGATCCCCCAGGTGGTCTCCACCTACCTGCCGCCGGTGTTTATCGCGCTGTTCTTCATCCTGGTGATCGGCTCGCTGTCGTCCACCGCCGACTCTGATCTGTCCGCCCTGTCCGCCATCGTCATGGCCGACGTGTACGGCAAGAACATCGCCAAGGACAACGCCGACCCGAAAAAAATGCTGCTGATCGGCCGCGTCACCATGATCGTCGCCACTGTGTGCGGGCTGGTCTTCGCCAGCTTCGCCTTGGACATTCTGGTCATGCTGGTCTTTGTCGGCGCGCTGTGGGGCGCCATTGTGTTCCCGGTGATCGCCAGCTGCTACTGGAACCGGATCACCAACGCCGCCTTTACCTGGGCCGTGGTGGTCGCGCTGATTATGTTCTGCGTGGCGCGCTTTGATCTGCTGCCGATGCAGGGCTTTACCGCGTTGTTGTTCGAGTTCCTCGCGGCCATCGGCGGTGGCGTGGTGATCGGGCTGATGGCCTTCGGCTTCTTCGGCGTACGCATCGGTGCGATTGCCGGCGTGATCGCCTTCCTGGCCACCGCCTGGTTCGGCTTCCACTTCCTGCGCGACTACACCGTGCTGATGGCGTCACTCACCGCCTACGGCGTCAGCACCCTGGTCTGCGTGGCCATCAGCCTGGCCAGCAACCAGCGGTTCGACTTCGACGAGATCGGCAGACGGGTGAACAACTACGACAACCAGGACCCGGCCGACCTGCCCGAAGGCGCCGCAACCGCTAAGTAATTCACACCAGGCCACGGCGACTGCCGTGGCCGCCAAGGAGTATGAATATGGAAACCTGGATATTCGGCGCTTACATACTCGTCTGGCCGGTGCTCAGCCTGGGCGTTCTGGCCGTGCTGAGCATTTCGGTGGTACGTGATCTGCGTGCCGCCAAGCGGGAAAAGCGCGATTTGATCTGACGATCGATACGCAGCACGGGAAGGCTACACCGCATTTCACGGGCGGCTTGATAGTTCCTCATTAAGTACAGCCATATTGTACTTTTCAGCCTCCTGTTAAACTTGCTTGCAGTTTGATACTGAAGCAGCATGTCCAATATGGCTGAACATACTGCTAGCAAATCAAACCTGCTTACCCGCCTGGTTCCAGGCGGGCTACTGGTCGACGCGGCCTGGCTTGAACAACGTGGTTACTCACGCTCCCTGCGGCACTACTACGTCTCCACGGGCTGGCTTGAGCAACCGGCGCAAGGTCTCTACCGACGCCCCGGGCCCTCCGTGCGCTGGGAACAGGTGGTCGTTTCCTTGCAGTCGCTGCTGGACCGCCCGGTTTCGGTGGGTGGCCGGACCGCCCTGGAACTTCAAGGCTACGCTCACTATCTCCCCCATACGCTCAAGCGTATCCATCTCTACTGGGGTGCACCGGCACCTGGCTGGTTGAATAAGCTTTCCCTGCCCCAGGTCTTCATTTCCCATAACCGAAATCGCTTGTTCTTGGAACTCGATACCACCGAGTCAGGTGCGGATCTCGCAAACTCATCCCGCTCCGCATCGATAAATGGCCTACGTCGTTTACCCTCGGGGGTGGAGGGCCAAGAGATTGTTGCTTCAACAGCGGAACGAGCCTATTTGGAATTGCTTGACGAACTACCCGGCAATGAGAGCTTCGATATCGCCGATCTGTTCATGGAAGGGCTGGCAACACTAAGCCCTCGCCGCTTACAGTGCCTTCTTGAACAAGTGCGAAGCATAAAAGTGAAACGACTTTTTTTCTTTTTTGCGGATCGCCACCAACACCGATGGCTCGCCCACCTGGATAAGAGTCGGATTGATCTCGGCAAGGGCAAACGCATGCTCGTGGCGGGCGGTCACCTCGACAAGCAGTACCAAATCACCGTGCCGAGCAATCTTGAACAAGGATGAACAGTGGCTTTCAAGGATCAATACCTCGCTCAAGTACAGCTATTGGTAAGAGCGCTTCCGTTCGTTGCGGCTGAACCATGCCTGGCCCTGAAAGGCGGCACCGCGATCAATCTCTTTATGAGAGATATGCCACGACTTTCCGTGGACATCGATTTGGCCTACCTCCCGATTCAAGCGCGAAGTAAGTCCCTGAAAGAAATACAGCGGACATTGCGCCGTATTGGACAGAACATCAGAACCAAGATCCCCGGCAGCCAGCTGACGGAGCAAGCACCACCCACCCAAACAACCGTCACCAAGCTCCTGATCAAGCCAGCATAAAGGTCGAGGTCACACCGGTGTTGCGAGGTGCCATTCACCCCCCCAAAGACCATGCCTGTATCCGAACCGGTTGAAGAAGAGTTCGGCTTCGCAGAAGCGCAGCCACTCTCAAAACCAGACCTGTACGCGGGAAAAATCGTCGCTGCACTGGATCGTCAACACCCTCGCGATCTCTTCGACTGCCATATACTTCTTGAGCAGGACGCCATAGATAGCGACTTACGTTCCGCGTTCATTGTATATTTGATTAGCCATAATCATTCGCCCCACTCATTACTCTGTCCAGACAATCGAGATATCCAGCAGAGCTACGAGCGGAGCTTTAGCGGAATGACTGACAAGGAGACCCCTCTCGAAACCCTTTTGGCCACAAGAGAGCGGCTGGTCCATAGCATCAAGAATCAGATGCCTGATGAACACAAAGAGTTCCTAATGTCTTTTTATCGACGGGAACCGAATTGGCCGCTGCTTGGCCTTGACGGTGTCGAGGCGCTCCCTGCCATCCGTTGGCGGGAAAGAACCTTGATAAAGCGGGAAAACGTGATCTGATCTGACTGAACCACAGCGAAGACCCGGAAGAGCGCTGACTAGCAGCCTTCCGGACCGCAGTATTGAAGTAGCTGCACGGCGGGCTGCTCAGCGGCTATGACATTAACCTCAGCTTCACCCAAGCTAATACCTAAGCTTCCCAAAAGAGGCCCCAACAGATACTCGGATAGGGGCTCGACGACACCACTTACCGCCGGTCGTACCAAGTCCAGCGTCAAGTTAAGCAAACTACCTAGTGGCAGACAGGCTATATCCGCGCTCTCTACGTTAATACCGTTCATAAGGTTAGTCACACTTGAACCGAGCACGTCACCCGTGCCCACATCTACCGAGCGAGCTTGAGCCTCGAAGTTATGCAACGGAAGGTCTCTGAATTCCACGATACCGGAAGGTATGTCGTCGCCAGATGCGGAAGATGAAGAAACTTGGATATCGATTAGTCCGGAGCACGAAGGCGGAGGATAACAACAGTCTCCGTATCGGGTCCCAGTTAACGGGCCGGTGTACTGGTGCTGAAAAGAGTCCGCCGGTGGAATCGGGCAGGACCATTCCGCAACACCTGGAAAACATACGGGTTGAGGTTCCTCTGCACCTAGGACAATAAGTTCCACGTCGGTGTACAATTGAAGGGCCGATTTCTCAACCTCGAAAGCATAGTCCACCGCATTCGTACTACCCGCTCCACAAGCTGCCTCCACCAACGTTGCTTTGGTCGCTCCTGTTCTGAGCTCTAACGGCAACTTAAGCGTTAAAGCGCTAAACGAGGGATCCCCGAGTTGCAAAGAAGCATCTAAACGTATGGTTATATCAGCGCCTTCGACCTGCCCAAGCCACCCCAAACCTCTATCTGTTTTGCCTATGCGCGCGGGAGCAACAACGACGCTCGGTGCGTTATCGATTTCCAATTCCAAAGAAAGACTTGTCAAATCCCCTAAACCGAGCCCGCCGAGGAGAGGGTTGACGTCTAACTCTATTATTCCGTTTAAGGGCGGCGTCTCGGCGAGATTGAGAATGAGGCTGCTCAGAACTTCCAAGACCGGCACCCCAGCGCCCTCTGGGACTCCGGTATTGCCCACGACACGAATGATCTCGGAAACCTGTACGTTTGTATTCACACCACTGGAGGCAAGCACATCGTCCACAACCTTTACTGCACCGCCGGTAAGACCTCCGGCGGTGCGCAAGGCACCAACCACGACGTAGGCCGGCACCTCCGACTGTAGAACTTCATCAACCCCCAAACCAGTGCGTGAGGCAACGTAGCTAACTATGTCGCCCAGGTCAGCCACCGTATTTGAAAGTGAAGAAAGCGAAACCGCATCTATAGAAAGATGGTTTCCGCCAAGCACTGCCTCGAAAATCGCGCCAAGAAGGATGGCGTTATTGGTGTCGATGGAGGCGGTATATGACTCCGTGTAAAAGGTCGCAAATGTCTCTTTCTTTACTGCCGTCTGCGCTGACACGGTCACCTTCCCGAGCGAGCTCGGCAAAAGGGCGGAAATAGGCTCCTCGGAGGCGACCCGAACCACTAGCCCATTGCTCTGCATCAAGTCTTCTTCAGAGCGAAAAGAGAGCACTTCGTTATCGTCGCTTTCAATCACCCCCGGTTCGACAATCAACTCGTCATCCGCACCATCAAAACCTTGGGCGCGTGCAGCAGCCAGCGCGCGTGCACGGATATTCCCCATGCTGACAGTCGCCCCCCCGCATGTCTGTGTGCCATCAGCAGCGGCGGTCGCGGCAGCATTTACCTGACTCTGCATTTCCTGGCGCAATGAATACAAGCGCGCACCATCAAGAGCCAGTACACCCAGCAAGATCACGGCGATCATGATAATCGGCGTAATAAAAAGCAGAGCACCACGCTGCCTATTCATTTCAGTCCTCGCCACGAGTCTGCTGACCAAAAGTTTCCGGAATCGGTTGTTTAAAGCTGTCCGCCAGGCGGCGCTGCGTGTCGATGTAGATCGGCACGGAGAGCTCGCTTTTTTCCGCCGGCGGCGAACGCCGCTGCTGTTCCAGCGCGCGCTGGGTAGCGGCGCCCACCTGATGCTCCTGTTCGGTGCCGACCACTTTTCCGGACACGCCGAACTGCGGTCTACCGTCCGCCATGACCGCCAGCGGAATCAACGTAAGTAGAGCCATGACCAGTTTCATAGTTTATCTCCCGAATTGCTCGGCCAGCCGTTCCGCGTAAGCCCGCTCTTCACTGCTCAGGCCGTATTGCTTCTTCATCCATTCCAGCCCACCCCAGTTGTCGGTGAGCAGGTAGGCCACCGCCAGGTTCTGACGTACCGGGCCCTTGCCGTCGCCGAGTTCCATGGCGGTACGCAGCTCATAGGCGGCGTCTTCATAGTCACCGACCATAAGCAGCACATAACCGTAGTCATTGCGCACTTGGGCCGAGGCGGGCGTGCGTTCGCGGGCAATCTCCAGGTGATGAAGCGCTTTCAGCACTTTGTCCTGCTTCAGCAGGACCATGCCCAGACCATGGTGGCTGCGCCCGGTGCCGCAACGGTCTACCAGGCCCTGGAAAATGGTCTCGGCCTTTCCCAGATGGCCAGTGGACGCCTGCAACTGGCCGTAACGCACCCAGTGGTCGACGGTTTCCATAGGCTTGGCTTCCAGCTGCGCCAGTGCCGCGTGGTTGCGCTCCCGGTTCAT
>NZ_DGMV01000027.1:123393-127111 GCF_002388575.1 Marinimicrobium sp. UBA4509 | reverse complement strand
GAGTTATGAGAGGTCGGGTTAGCCAAAGGCGTAACCCGACAAAAACCCAAAGGCAGTCTCTCCATGAAAAAACCCGCCATCCCCGCCAATGAGGCTGAACGCACAGCCGCCGTTGACGCCCTGGCGATGGTCCACTCCCCCGCCGAGGAACGCTTTGACCGGATCACCCGACTGGCGTGCAGACTGTTTGACGTACCGATTTCGCTGGTCACCCTGATCTCCCGGGACAAACAGTGGTTCAAATCCGCGCAGGGACTCGGGGTGCCGGAAACTCCGAGAGATGTCGCTTTCTGCGCCCACGCCATCAACCATGATGAACTGCTGCTGGTCGAAGACGCGCGAGTGCACCCGGACTTCCATGACCACCCGGCGGTTACCGACGACCCCCATGTCCGTTTTTACGCGGGCCAGCCCATTCAATATCAGGGCCAACTGGTCGGCACTCTGTGTTTGGTGGATTATGTGCCGGGAACCTTAACGGAGGAGCAGAAAGATACCTTGCGCAGTCTGGCGGCGTGGGTGGAGAACGAGCTAAGGGTGGAGGCGCTCAGTGCGGAACAGACCCAGTTACTTGAAGAGCTGGATGAAGCCCGGCGGAACGCCCTGATCGACCCACTGACCAAGGCCTGGAATCGCCAGGGGATGGACGTATTGATGCAACGGGAGTTGGCGGTGGCGCAGCGGTCGGGCTCAGATGTTTGTGTGATGCTGGTCGACGTGGATTATTACAAACAGGTCAATGATCGTTATGGACACGTCGCCGGTGACGAAGTCTTGCGAGAAGTGGCGCAGCGGCTCCGGGGTGCTGTTCGGCCGCAGGATGTGGTGGCGCGCTACGGGGGCGATGAGTTCCTGGTGTTTGCCGCTCAGTGCCCGGCAGAAATGGGACAGTTTCTGGCGCGGCGGTTGGTCGAGCGGGTCAGTGTCGACCGGTGACGGCAGAGGGCGTGGAGATACCCCTGACTCTGAGTATCGGGGTGACCGCCGCCAATGCCGGCCCCGGCGTGTTGGCCACCAAGCTGGTCAATGCCGCCGATCAGGCGCTCTATGAAACCAAAGCTGCGGGTCGAAACGGGATGACCTTCCGGGCTTTTACTTAATCAACCCAGCGTAGGTTGTTGATCGATCTAAACATTTTTAATATAAAAAATCTTCAGCATTTCAAATCTGTCTAACCGAAAAAGATTCTGACGAAAGTCGTTTCGGGCCAGGACTTGACTGGCCCGAACTGCGAACGACGTCTCGTTTTTGAAATTTCCCGATGTGCTTGAATCGCCCCGTGAGAGAGGAGCGGTGCTGAAAGGATGCGTACAGCCTAAACCGACAACCATAACGTTAATCAAAAGGTTCAAGCATCATGGAAACTATCAACCCCAACCGGTTCTTACGCCGGTGCCTCGCAGTGGCTCTGTGCAGCTCCCTGGCAACCATCGCCCACGCCGATCTCGGCAGCAATCTTGCCCTCAGCGGCGGAGCGGATGGTTCGAGCAAAGGCGGTGGCAGCAGCTACGGCAACGTCAATGACGGCGATCTGAACAGTTACTGGCGGCCCAGTGGCACCAGTGATGAGCGGATCGGCGTGAAAAATTTTGATGCCACGTTCAATACCGTAATCATCCGTGAACTCAATGGCGCCACCACCGGGTGGCGTCTTGAAGATCACGATACCAACGAAGTGCTAGCGTCAGGCTCTACTTTGGGCAGCGAGCGGGTGATCAGCGGATTTGGTGACCGACAGATGTACAAGGTTAACCTGGTTATTGAAAGCGCCAACAGTGCACCGCAGATTGCCGAATTCGAGATCTACAACGATTCCGACGGCGGCGGTAGCTCATCCAGCAGCTCCAGAAGTTCGTCGTCCAGCTCCTCGGATTCTGGCGGCGAAACCGTTCGCTACGAGTCGGAAAACGCGGTCGATTTTGACGGCGTGGTGGCCACCAATCACTCCGGCTACAGTGGCAGCGGCTTCGTTGACCTTCTCAACGACAGTAACAGCTACATTGAATGGGTGGTCAATCAGGCGGATTCCGGCAACGCGACGCTGACGTTCCGGTACGCCAACGGCACTACCGCCAACCGTCCGATGACGGTCAGCGTGAATGGCCAGGTGGCGCATTCCAGCGTTGACTTCGAGGGCACCGGTGGCTGGTCCAGTTGGGACATCCAGACCGTGACGGTCAACCTGGCGGCGGGCAGCAATGTGATCCGCGCCGATGCCACGGTATCCTCGGGTGGGCCGAACTTCGATTACATTGAAGTCAGCGGCGGGGATGGTTCCTCCAGCTCCAGCAGCTCATCCTCGAGCTCGTCGTCCAGTTCTTCGTCCAGCTCGGTACCCAGCGATCCGGGTTCCCCGCTCTCCTGTCAGGAGGCCAACACGGTGCGTGGCTTTGCCTCCCTCGGTGGCGGCACCACGGGCGGTGCCGGCGGTGATGTGGTGACCGTTTCCTCGGGCACCGAACTGGAAGCGGCCCTGGATAACAAAGGCAGCAATCCGCTGACCATCTATGTCGATGGCACCATCACGCCCGGAAATTCCAGCGTGAGCAAGTTCGATATCAAGGACATGAACGACGTGTCCATCATCGGTGTGGGCAACAATGCCCTGTTTGATGGTATCGGCATCAAGATCTGGCGCGCCAACAATGTGATTGTCCGCAACGTCACCATGCGCTATGTCCGTATTGGCGACAAGGACCACATCACCATTGATGGCCCGTCCAGCAACATCTGGATTGACCACAACACCTTCTACAACTCGCTGGATGTGGGCAAGGACTACTACGACGAATTGGTCAGTGGTAAGAACGATATTGATAACATCACGGTCAGCTACAACATCCTGCGCGATAGCTGGAAGACCTCTCTGTGGGGCAGCAGTGATGGCGATGACTCCCACCGCCGGGTGACCTTCTGGGGCAACCACTGGGAAAACGCCAACTCCCGCTTGCCGCTGTTCCGTTTTGGTGAGGGTCATGTCATCAACAACTACTACGACGGCATACTCAGCACCGGCATCAATTCGCGGATGGGTGCCACTATCCGGATTGAAGGCAATGTGTTCGAGAACTCCCAGAACCCGATTGTCTCTTTCTACAGTGATGAAATCGGCTACTGGGATGTCCAGGACAACATTTTCTCAAATATCACCTGGGAAGAAGGATCAGGGGACGACATCATTGCCGGCCCCAATGTCCAGTCAACAGTCAGCTACACACCGCCCTACAGCTACTCTGCGCTTCCAGCGTCGGATGCCAAAGGGCATGTGCTGGCCAACGCCGGAGCCGGTGTGATCAGTAATTGCGTTGCACCCTGATCCCATCTGACTGACCCCAACCCGGTTTAGGCTGACACCCGCGGAGTTCGCTCCGCGGGTATTTCATTCAAAACTCTGATATCGCGACTCTCTCGCTATTTCAAACTTATCTAACCGGTTTCGTTGCGGCTAAATAAGTGTGACCTGGTTCACATTTTGGCTGGCTGAGAATGTGATTGAATCCCCGGTGAGAGACAGGAGCGGTGCTGAACGGACGCAAACCAAAAAACCATAACGTCAAACAAGGTTACGCACATGACAATCATCAACCAATCCGGGCGTATCAGCCGATACGCCTCCAAGGTCGTTTATTCCTCATTATTTTTTGCCTGTATCGCTCAAGCTGATCTGGGGCCGAACCTGGCGCTGGATGCCGGGGCCGATGGTTCCAGTAAAGCCAGA
>NZ_DGMV01000027.1:122553-123286 GCF_002388575.1 Marinimicrobium sp. UBA4509 | reverse complement strand
CCAGTGGCAGCAGCTATGGCAACGCCATTGATGGCGACATGGCGAGCTACTGGCAACCGGGCTCCAGCAGTGATGAACGGATCGGTGTGAAAAACATCGGCAGCAGTTTCAATACTGTCATCATTCGTGAGCTGAACGGTGCCACGACGGGCTGGCGTCTTGAAGACCACGACACCGGTGAGGTGTTTGCCAGTGGTTCAACGCTTGGCTCCGAGCGGATCATTTCCGGATTTGGTGACCAGAGCCTGTATAAAATCAATCTGGTGATCGAGAGCGCGAGTGGCGCACCGCAGATTGCGGAGTTCGAAGTGTACAGCGCAACGGACAGCGGAAGCTCCAGTTCATCGTCTTCGAGTTCGTCGACATCACCAAGTAGCTCCTCCTCGGAGTCGTCCAGTTCCGAAAGCAACAGCTCGGATACGTCTTCCGATAGTTCATCCTCCGAAAGCAGCAGCTCCTCTGAAAGCTCCTCCAGCAGTTCTTCGAGTTCCCAGCCCGGCACACCGGGTGAAGTGCTGTCCTGTGAACAGGCCAACACCGTTCAGGGTTTTGCGTCCCTGGGCGCCGGCACGACCGGTGGTCAGGGCGGGGATGAAGTGACGGTGAGCACCGGCTCCGAGCTGGCCGCGGCACTCAGTAACAAAGGCGGCGCCCCGTTGACCATCTACGTCGATGGCACCATTACCCCGGACAATTCCAACGTGACCAAATTCGATATCAAGGACATGAACGA
>NZ_DGMV01000027.1:118753-122421 GCF_002388575.1 Marinimicrobium sp. UBA4509 | reverse complement strand
TTCGATATCAAGGACATGAACGACGTGTCCATCATCGGCGTGGGCGATAACGCCCTGTTTGATGGTATCGGCATCAAGATCTGGCGCGCCAATAATGTGATCGTGCGCAACATCACCATGCGCTATGTCCGCATTGGCGATAAAGATCACATTACCATTGACGGTCCGTCCAGCAATATCTGGATCGATCACAATACTTTCTACAACTCGCTGGACGTGGACAAGGACTACTACGACGAGTTGGTCAGTGGTAAAGGTGAGATCGACAACATCACCATCAGCTATAACATCCTGCGTGATAGCTGGAAAACCTCCCTGTGGGGAAGTAGTGACGGTGACGATTACGACCGCCGGATCACCTTCTGGGGGAACCACTGGGAGAACGCCAACTCGCGCTTGCCGTTGTTCCGCTTTGGTGAAGGGCATATCGTCAATAACTACTACGATGGCGTGATCAGCACCGGGATCAATTCACGTATGGGGGCCACCCTGCGTATTGAGGGCAATGTGTTCGAAGACGCTCAGAACCCGATCGTCTCCTTCTACAGCAGTGAGCTGGGCTACTGGGACGTTGAAGATAATACCTTCAATAACGTCAATTGGGTTGAGTACCCCAGCGATGGCGTGATTGCCGGACCTGATGTGCAGTCCACCACCAGCTATCTGCCCCCGTACAGCTACAGTCGTCTGTTTGCGGCGGATACCAAGGCTCACGTGTTGGCCAATGCGGGCGCCGGTATCGTGACCGATTGCCTGGATGCGCCGGTCAGTGGCGGCGGGGAGCAGTCATCCAGCTCGTCTTCCAGCAGTCAGAACAGTTCCAGTGAGTCCTCTTCAGAGAGTTCGTCGTCCGGTAATTCTTCCAGTGATAGCGGTGAGCCGGTTGAGTTGGGCAGTAATCTGGCTCTGAGTGGTGGCGCCGACGGTTCCAGCAAGGGTGGCGGTACCAGCTATGGCAACGTCAATGACGGCAATCTGGCCAGCTACTGGCAGCCGAGCGGCACCAGTGGTGAACGCATCGGAGTAAAAAATTTCAGTGGTACTTTCAATACCGTGATCATCCGAGAGCTCAATGGCGCCACGGAAAGTTGGCGTCTGGAAGATCACGATACCAATGAAGTACTCGCATCCGGCTCGACCCTGGGCAGCGAACGGATCATCACCGGTTTTGGTGACCGAGACCTTTACAAAGTCAACCTGGTTATCGACAGCGCCAGCAGTGCGCCGCAGATTGCCGAGTTTGAAATCTACAACGCGACCGGTGACGTATCTGACGGCGGCTCGTCCTCCAGCAGTTCGTCCAGTGACTCGTCTTCCAGCTCGTCCGACAGCAGCGACAGTTCGTCCAGCGATTCCTCATCGTCGGACAGCTCCAGCAGCAATTCGAGCAGCTCAAGCAGTCAGTCGAGCAGTAGCTTCCCGGATTACTCTGGACCGCTGAGTAATGATTGCGTGGAGTTGGCTACCAACCCGAACGTCAACTGGCGTGATACCGCCCTACAGACGGACCAGGAGATCGTTGAATGCCTGGCGCAGACTCTGGGCCGTGCCGTGGGCTATGGTGAAAACGCTCTGGGCGGCTATGACCCCAATGGCAACAGCACGCTGACTGTGATTACCAAAAGCAGCAGTGACTCGGTAGAGCAGCAGATTTTTGATGCCATGAGCAGCGAAGATCATCACTGGATTGTGTTCGACAAGAATGACTTTGCGCCCGAAACGGAAGTGGCCATGTACCGTCTGCACTGCAGCAACTCGGATGTTCTGAGCCGTATCGGTGGTACCGAGGCGGAGTGTGTCGATTACCGTCAGTGGTGTTCGAATCGCGGCTATAACGATCACGATCAGTGTCTGGAGGAGTTCTTCAACAATCGTCTGGACGATAAAGACCTTCCCATTCGCAACCCGGTGATCAGTTCCAATACCACCATCGACGGTCGCATGAGTAATGCCTACTTCCGCTTCAGTGGTTTTGCCATCGGGAAGGACAGCTCCGGTCAGCCGACCCAGACCGCCAACAGCGTGATTCTGACCCACCTGGATTTCCGCGGCGCGGGCCACACCGAAGATCACGGACTGGACCCGGACATGATTCGCTCTACCGGTGCGTCTCACGATATCTGGATTCACAAGAACACGTTTGACCTGACCGGTGACTCGGCGTTTGACGTGAAAGTCGGTGCCTACGATATCACCATGTCGTTCAACCGGGTGGTGGACGTCAAACGTGCCGCTTTGCACGGATCCAGTGATAGTCGTGAGATCAACGAAAACATCACCACTACCATGCACCACAATGCCTTTGTGACCCGGGATGATCTGTACTTCGAGTTTGGCAACACGGCGCGCCGGGTTCCGCTGATCCGTCGGGGCACGTCCCATATGTGGAACAACCTGTTCATGAACTACCGCAAAGACATCATCAGTGTCCGCGTGGGTGCCGACCTTCTATGGGAGGACAATGCGCTGGTCATCAATGGCGACTTCCAGGAGAAAGACGATATCAACAGCGCGCTGGACGAGCTGCAGGGCAACCTGACCCGCGATGTCAGCGGCGGCAGCTACCGCGCCGATGGGGTTTACCTATGGTTCGGTAATAGCGCGTGCGATATCAACGCCTCAACCCAGCGTGCGCTGACGGATGCGTCGGGCAGTGTCGGTGATCTGTCTCAGCAGTACACCGTGGCGTCTCGCGATACGATCAATGATTTCCGGCTGGATGCGGGACAGGACTTGATTGATTACGTGAGCGCGACCGCTGGCAAGTACGGCGAGCTGCCGTTCAACTCGCCACTCGCGGGCGATATCTACTACGTACTGAGCTTGGGCAAGGTGCCCTGTCAGTAAACCCGTCGATTTCCAACGACGGCGAATCCCCTCGCTTGACGGGCCGACCTTTGTGTCGGCCCTTTTTTGTCCGTCTCAACGGTATTCCCCATGGCGGGCCGGACGTTACGAATTGATATGTCCGTTATTTATTGGTCTGGTGATGATTCAAGCCAGGGTCTGCGGCCGTCTTTGCGGCCGACAGGGAGGGTTTTGGCGGTGGACTCGATCCAGTCCCGGACTTCTTCGGTCAACTGCTTGCGATCTTTGCCCTCGCTGGAAATCGGCTCGCCGATCACCATCGTGATGGTGCCCGGGTACTTCAGGTAATCCTTATGGGGCCAGCATTCGGCACCATTGTGGGCCACTGGGATGACCGGGCAGCCGGCGGTGCAGGCAATATCGGCGCCGCTGCGGGCGTAGGGCACCACCTGACCGGGACGGGTGCGGGTACCCTCCGGGAAAATCAGCACGTTATTGCCATCCTTGATGGCCTGGACGCCCTTCTTCTTCACATCACGCAGCGCCTGGGTTTTATTGCTCCGATCGATGGCGATGGGTTTCAGTGCCGCCAGGCCCCAACCGAAAAACGGGATGCGCAGCAGTTCTTTTTTCAGAATGGTGGAGATGGGCTGGAAGAACAGTTGTAAGTACAAGGTTTCCCACACGCCCTGGTGCTTGGACATCACCACATAGGGTTGCAGATCGTTGCGGATATCGCCTCGCACCTCAATGCGGATATTGCAGCAGAACCAGAGCCAGAACATCACAAAGCGGTTCCACTGATTGATCAGCCGGTAGCGCCATTGGTAGGGAAGAAACGGCCAGATCAGTGTGCTCAA
>NZ_DGMV01000027.1:71246-118634 GCF_002388575.1 Marinimicrobium sp. UBA4509 | reverse complement strand
AAAGCACCAAACAGGATCCCCGATCCGTAGTAGCCAATATCGAAAATCGTGGTGCGGACGTAGAGAAAGGCTTTGTACAACACGGTTAAGGCTGTCCTTCGTGGTCTTGCGGATCGGAGGGGGCGGCGTCGGCCTGTTCGGGCTCTGACAGCAGCGCTGTCACCGCGGCCTCCAGGTGGTCGAAAATGCGCACCTGTTCCAGCTCGGCGGCATCCAGGAACGAGGCCAGTTCGGCTTCGGTCTCACGTCCGCGCCCGGTGCGCACCAGGCAGGGCTGACAGCCCTTGGTCAGGGCTGCTTGCAGATCTTTGCTGGTGTCGCCCACAAACCAGGCCGACTGCACCGAGGTGTTGAACACCGCCTCGATGGCATCGAGCATGCCGGTTTTGGGTTTGCGGCACTTGCAGTCCTCGTCCGGGTGGTGGGGG
Organism: Marinimicrobium sp. UBA4509; assembly: GCF_002388575.1. Lineage (NCBI taxonomy): Bacteria > Pseudomonadati > Pseudomonadota > Gammaproteobacteria > Cellvibrionales > Cellvibrionaceae > Marinimicrobium > Marinimicrobium sp. UBA4509. Next base: position 118,206 of record NZ_DGMV01000027.1, on the reverse strand, counting down.
CAGTAAAAAATCGCCTCCAGCTTGCCGCCGTTTTCTTCCACCAGGGCGGTAAGTTTGGCGTGCATGGCCTCCAGGTCGTCCAGGTCGAAAAGGCCCCGGGCGAGGCCGGACTGGTTGGTGGCCACTACCGGTGTGAAACCGGCCCGACTGAGCCGGGCGATGGCTTCAATGCTGCCGGGAATGGGCTGCCATTCCTCGACGGACTTGATGTAATCGCCGGCGTCTTCGTTGATCACGCCGTCCCGGTCCAGAATGATCAGTTTCATGGCTCAGCCTTTCGCCGGAGCGAGCAGGGAAATATCGGCGACCGCCAGGAACAGGTCACCCAGTTGCTGCAGCAGTGCCAGACGGTTATTGCGCAGCTTGTCATCCTCCGCGTTGACCATTACCTGGTCGAAGAAAGCATCCACCGGCTCCTGCAGGTCCGCCAGTTGCGTCAGCGCCTCGGTGTAAGCGCGTTTGGCAAACAGAGGCTCGACCACCTTGGCTTTCGCCTGCACCGCTTCGGCCAGCGCTTTTTCGGCGGACTCCTGCAGCAGGGCGGGGTCGAGCTCACCGGCCGGCGCGCCGGACTTGGCCAGAATATTGGCTACCCGCTTGTTGGCGGCGGCGAGCGCCTGGGCCTGGGGCAACTGATAAAACTCGTGCACCGCCTTCACCCGCTGGTCGATATCCAGAGGATTGCTGACTTTGCGCGCACTCACCGCGAGGAACACTTCCACCGGAATGCCGGCGTCTTCGTACCAGGCGCGGAAGCGCTCGAGCATATAGTCCAAGATACGGTTGAGTGGAGCTCCCGCTTTGGGGGTTCCTGAGATGAGGCCGTGCAAGGTTAACGAGTCTACCAAAAGTTTGCGTAAGTCTAGGTCTAAGTTTTTCTCTACTAAAAGGCGCAAAGCTCCGAGACTCGCTCGGCGTAAAGCAAACGGATCTTTGGAGCCTGTAGGCTGCTGTCCGATGCCGAAAATGCCGGAAATTGTATCCAGGCGGTCCGCCAGGGCGATGATGGCTCCGGTAGTGGTTTCCGGCAGCGCGTCGCCGGCAAACTTGGGAAGGTATTGCTCCTTCATGGCCTGGGCGACTTCTTCGTGCTCGCCGTCGTTGCGAGCATAGTAGTAACCAGCGATGCCCTGCATTTTGTCGAATTCCAAGACCATTTCGGTGACTAGGTCAGACTTGCACAGTTGGCCGGCACGTGTTGCTAGCGAGGGGTTTGCTCCGATCTCTGCAGCAATTATGTGAGCTAAAGCCGCGATGCGCTCGGTTTTCTCGAACACGCTGCCAAGCTGTTTCTGGAACACGATGGGCTTGAGCTGCTCACGGCGACTTTCCAGAGTGTGCTTGAGGTCGGTATCGAAGAAGAAGGCAGCATCGGACAGGCGCGGGCGGATCACCCGCTCGTTGCCGTCGATGACCTGTTCCGGATCGTCGCTTTCGATATTGGCCACGGTGATGAAGTGGGGCATCAGCTTGCCCTGAGCGTCCACCAGGTGAAAGTACTTCTGGTGTTCTTTCATGGAGGCAATCAGCGCTTCGGCGGGCACGTTCAGGAAGCGCTTTTCGAAGTTGCCCAGCAGCGCCACCGGCCACTCCACCAGCGCGGTCACTTCATCCAGAAGATCGTCGTCGATCACCGCCGTACCGCCGACTTTTTTGGCTTCCGCGTCCACCTGCTCGCGAATCAGGTCCCGACGGGCGTCCATATCGGCCAGTACATAGCCGGTGGAGGCCAGCTTCTCGAGATAGTCGCTCGGGTTGAACAGATCCAGCTCGTGGTTGTAATGGAAGCGGTGGCCGCGGGTGCAGCGGTTGGCGCGCAGTCCGAGCACTTCGGCGTCGACGATTTCGTCGCCGTAGAGCATCACCAGCCAGTGGGCCGGACGGACAAATTCGGTGCGGCTGGCGCCCCAGCGCATGCGCTTGGCGATGGGCAGCTTGGCCAGGGCGTCATTGACGATATCGCCCAACAGCTCTACCACCGACTGGCCGCCGGCCTTGGAGCGGGCCACCAGTTTGTCCGCCTTGCCGTCATTCTCGGTGGTCAGCTCGGTCACGCTCAGGCCGTTTTTACTGGCGAAGGCCTCGGCGGCCTTGGTGGGGTTGCCGTCCTGATCGAAGGCAATCTTGGCCGGCGGGCCGTAGGTGACCACCTCTTTGACCGGGGTCTGCTCGGCCAGGTCTCTTACCAATACCGCCAGGCGGCGCGGGCTGGCGTAGGCGTGAATGGCATCGTAGTCCAGATCCTGGGTGTCCAGGCCGCCGGCGATGCCCTCGCGCAGGGCGTTCATCAGGGTTTTCAGGGCTTTGGGGGGCAGCTCTTCGGTGCCCAGTTCAAACAGAAAATCGGCACTCATTGGTCGTCTCCCTCTGCCGCGAGAAGTTCATTGCGCAGGGCTTCGGGGGCCAGGGGGAAGCCCAGGGCCTTGCGGGCGTCGAAGTAGGCCTGAGCGACGGCCCGGGCCAGGCTGCGCACCCGCAGAATAAAGCGCTGCCGTTCAGTCACGGAAATGGCGTGACGGGCGTCCAGCAGGTTGAACGCGTGGGAGGCCTTCATCACCATTTCATAGGCCGGCAGGGGCAGCCCCTCCCCGATCAGGCGCTCGCTCTCGCGCTCGTAGACATCAAAACTGTTGAACAGCGACTCGGTGTCGGCCTGCTCGAAGTTGTATTTGGACATTTCCACTTCGTTCTGGTGGAACACATCGCCGTAGGTGACCTTGTCGCCCGCCGGGTTCACGGTCCAGACCAGATCGTAAATGGAGTCCACCCCTTGCAGGTACATGGCAATCCGCTCCAGACCATAGGTGATCTCGCCGGTGACCGGGTAGCACTCGAGGCCACCCACCTGTTGGAAGTAGGTGAACTGGGTGACTTCCATGCCGTTCAGCCAGACTTCCCAGCCCAGGCCCCAGGCCCCGAGGGTGGGCGATTCCCAGTTATCTTCCACAAAGCGGATGTCGTGGATCGCGGGATCAATGCCCAGCTCCTTCAGCGAACCCAGGTACAGCTCCTGAATGTTGGCCGGGGAGGGCTTCATTACCACCTGAAACTGGTAATAGTGCTGCAGCCGATTGGGATTCTCGCCGTAGCGGCCGTCGGTGGGCCGGCGGCAGGGCTGCACGTAGGCGGCGTTCCAGGTTTCCGGGCCGATCGAGCGCAGGAAGGTGGCCGGGTGAAAGGTGCCCGCGCCCACTTCCAGGTCCAGCGGTTGCAGGATCACGCAGCCCTGGCGTGCCCAGTAGGATTGCAGGGCGAGAATCAGCCCCTGAAAGGTACTGACATCGGGCGAGTGGGCGCCGGCGGGGGTTTGACTGTCTGACACGGGTAACCTGCCTCCGAGCATGAGGTCGAGAAATTGAAGTCGCGTTATATAACGCGCCAGTCGCCAGGACGCTGATGGTGCACCAGGGCCCTGAGCGAAAACAGCCGCGAATTATAGCGGTAGTTGGGGGGTGATTGGTACGGCTGGTTGCCGTAAACTGCGCGCACTTTGGCGATTTAACGGTGGTTTAGGCATGAAAGAACGGTTCGCCGTATGGATGTTGAAGCTCCTCGGGCGCCTGCCGTTGTCTGTGGGGCGAGTGTTCGGCGGCTTTGCCGGCTGGCTGATGTGGCTCAGCAGTGGCCGCTCTGCCCGTATTACCCGGCAGAACCTGGCACTGTGCCAGCCCCATATCAAAGATCGGGCCCGGGAGCGGCTGGTGCGCCAGAGCCTCACCGAGACCGGCAAAACCGTCGCGGAGGCGGCGGCGGTCTGGCTGCACTCCTGGGAATGGCTGCAGCGGCATATTGTCGAGGTGGAAAACGACGAGGCGCTCAAGACGGCCCTGACCGAAGGGCAAGGTGTACTGGTTCTTGCGCCCCATTTAGGCAACTGGGAAGCGGTTGGTCCCTTTCTGGCCAGCTACGCCCGTTTGACGGCGCTCTACCAGCCGCCTCGTCAGCCGGCACTGGACGAGATGATTCTCAAAGGGCGCAGCAAAGACAATATCGATATGGCGCCGACCAATCGCCGAGGAGTCAGTCAACTGCTTAAAGCGCTGAAGCGGGGTGAGATTGTCGCGATTCTGCCCGACCAGGTGCCCGAGCGTGGCAATGGTGCGGAAGTGGCGCCCTTCTTCGGGCAACCGGCGCTTACCATGACACTGGTGCACGGTCTGATTCAACGCACTGGCTGCAAGGTCGTGAGTGTGTTCGCCCAGCGGGTTCCAAAAGGTTTCAAAATGGTGGTTCTGCCCGCAGACGAACGGATATACGCGGAGGATGCGGCTGAGTCAGTCGCCGGCCTGAACCGCAGCGTGGAAGACTGTGTGCTCAGAGCGCCGACCCAATATCAATGGGAATACAAGCGGTTTCGCCGGCTACCGGATGACTACGCGCCCCGCTATTGAACAATTTCCAGGCCTTAACCTTTGTAACGCAGGCCGTTGACGCCGCCAGCCCCCGCACTGGGGTACACTGTATGAATATGATCATCAATCGGAAGGGAAACATGAACAACCGTCCCCTGAAATGGGTGGCCTTGCTGCCGTTATTGACACTCCTCTCGGCGTGCAGCACCCATCACGTTCTCGTCAAAAAAGCGGATATGGAAGCCGCCAATCAGTGCCTGTTGGCACAACAGCAGCGCGATCTGACTTTTGAGCAACAACAGCAGCAAATTGCCGAGGCGCTGGAGCTGCTGCGCCAGAGCATTGAGCTGCAGCAACAGGATGAGCAAGCGCTGCGCGATCTGGTTGAAAGTGAACGAGACGGGCGTGAGTCCAGGGGCGCTGGTAGCGAATGTGCGCAGGGCCTGGCTCTGCCGGTTCCCGGTGACGCCATGGACAAAAAGGTCGTAGGTGCCAAAGAGCGGGTACTGCTGACGGACCTGGGAATTGTTTTGCAGTCCCGGGTCGACACGGGCGCGACCACCTCCTCCATGGACGCCCGGGAGATTGAGATCTTTGAGCGCAACGGTGATGAGTGGGTGCGGTTCAAAATTCACGACCCGGCCCTGGACCAGCTGGTGGAGCTGGAACGTCCCCGGTCGCGCAAAGTCCGTATTATTCAGGCCAGCAGCGAAGATGTTGAAAAACGCCCGGTGGTGGAAATGCGCATCACCATGGGCTCCTTGACCCAGATGGCGGAATTCACCCTGTCAGATCGCAGCCATATGGAGTTTCCCCTGTTAATTGGCCGCAATGTCCTGCGCGATGTCATGTTGGTAGACGTCGCCCGGGATAATATTACCGAACCCAAACCGCCCAAACCTTCGGATGTCGACAAGAGCACTGACGAATGACCCAATCCCGCGTCCCCTTCTACCTGATTGTGGTGAGTCTGGTGGTGGCCGGGTTGGCGACCGCCTGGGCCCGGCATGTGGAAATGGAGCTGCCCTTCTGGCCCGGTGAGCAGCGGCCGGTCTGGTTGGTGGAAGCCCGGGTCGATTTTCAGGCCACCGGGGGCGAGGTGCTGGTCAGCCTGGATTTGCCCGATAATCCGCCGGATTTCCGCCTGCACACCGAACACGCAACGTCCCCCGGGTACGGCTTCTCCATCATCGAAGAGGGTGGTGATCGCCGGGGGGAGTGGTCCAAACGCGAAGCGAGGGGGCCTCAAACGCTGTATTACAAAGCGCAACTGATCGGTGGTGTGTCGGAAGTAGGGCCGCAACCAAGCCCCGATGATGAGCAACAAGCGCCGAAGCCCCGCTCACTGTACTGGGAAGAGCCGCAGGATACAGCGGCCAATCAGTTGTTGTCTCAGGCGTTGGAGACATCCAGTACCCCCGAGAGCCTGACCCGCGAGCTGATCAAGCGACTGAACAACCCGACCGGCGATCAGAATGCGTCGTTGCTGATCGAAGAGGTGGGCAGTCGTTCCCTGCTGCTGGAACGGCTGCTGAACCAGGCCGATATTCCCGCCCGCCAGGTCATGGGTCTGTTTCTGGAAGACGCCCGTCGCCGCCAGACACTGACCCCGATGGTGGAAGCCTACAATGGCGAGGAGTGGGTGCTGTTCAACCCTCAGACCGGTGAACAGGGCGTGCCGGAGAACTTGGTGCTCTGGCATCGCGGCGGAGCGTCCCTGCTCGACGTCACCGGGGGGCGAAACTCCGGGGTCAGCTTCTCCATGATCCGCCAGACCGTGCCCGCTGAAGAGCTGGCGGTGGCGCAATTCAGTGACAGTGCCTTCGCCCTGCTGGGGGTTCAGCAGCTTCCCATTGAAGAGCAGAGCATGTTCAAAATGCTTTTCCTGTTGCCGCTGGGTGCATTGGTCGTGGTGTTCATGCGCATTATTGTGGGCCTCAAAACCTCCGGTACCTTTATGCCGGTACTGATCTCCCTGGCGTTTCTGCAAACCTCACTGCTGCCCGGCCTGATCAGTTTTGTGGTGGTAGTGTCGCTCGGGCTGATGCTGCGCAGCTACCTCTCACACCTGAACCTGTTGCTGGTGGCCCGGATCGCGACGCTGGTGGTGCTGGTGATCTTCCTGATTTCGATGCTGAGCCTGCTCGGCTATCAGTTGGGATTCAGTACCGGTATGACCATCACCTTTTTCCCGATGATCATCATCGCCTGGACCATCGAGCGCATGTCGATTCTCTGGGAGGAGGAAGGTGCCCACGAAGTGGTGATTCAGGGCGGGGGCAGTCTGCTGGTGGCGGTGATGGCGTATCTGTTGATGCAACTGCCCCTGGCCAACCATCTGAGCTTCAACTTTCCGGAGCTGAACCTGGTGATCCTGGCGTTGATCATGCTGATGGGCCAATACACCGGCTATAAATTGTCGGAATTGCGCCGGTTCCGGGCCATGGCGCTGGAGCAGGAAGCCGCCGCGGGGTCGGACAAACCATGAAGTGGATCAGCCCCTGGCGTCTGAAAAAGCTGGGTATTCTCGGCATGAATGCCCGCAACCGGGAGTTCATTGGCCGCTACAATACCCGCTCGCGCTATCCGCTGGTGGATGACAAACTGAAAACCAAACTGCTCACTGAGGAGTTTGGTTTGGCAACGCCGGCCCTGCGCTTTGTGGTGTCGGAGCAGCACGCGATCAGCCACATCGAGAAACAGCTTCACGAACTCGATGGCTTCGCGGTGAAGCCCGCCAAAGGCTCCGGCGGTAAAGGCATTCTGGTGATTACTGGCCGCAATGGGGGCAAGTTTGTAAAGGCCTCCGGAGCGGAAATTGACATTGAAGAAATCCGTCGGCACATGTCCAACACTCTCGCCGGTCTGTACTCCCTGGGGGGCAAGCCCGATGTGGTGATCGTCGAGGACCTGATTGAGTTCGACGATATTTTTGAGGGCTATTCCTACGAGGGCGTGCCGGATATCCGTGTGGTGGTCTTCAAAGGCTACCCGGTGATGGCCATGCTGCGCCTGGCCACCCATGCCTCCGATGGCAAGGCGAATCTCCACCAGGGCGCCGTGGGCGTGGGGCTGGATATTGCCACGGGACGCTGCCTGAAGGCGGTCCAGTTCGGTCTGGGCGTCTCCTTGCACCCGGACACCAAGAAGCCCCTGAACGAAATCAAGGTGCCGGACTGGCGCTCAATGCTGGTGCTCGCCTCGCGCTGCTATGGAATGACCGGTCTGGGATACATCGGCACCGACATTGTGCTCGATAAAAGCCGGGGACCCCAGCTCCTGGAGCTCAATGCCCGTCCGGGGCTGGCGATTCAGGTGGCTAACGGCTTGGGACTGCTACCCCGATTGCGCCATATTGAGTCCCTGAAGGCCGGCCTGCACAAGACGCCGGAGGCCCGTGTGGATTATGTGATGAAGGCCTTTGCCGAAGCGATTCCCGAGGACCCGGCGGCCGGGCCAGCCCAGAAAATTGCCTGATTCCCTTCGGTTTACGCGCAAACCGCCGATACGCTAGTGTATCCCCCTGACACCAGACTCACTTCGGACTCCGGGACTGCCCATGAACGGTAAGGCGCAACACGCCCAGAAACTGCTGCTTTTCAAGCTTACGCCTACTCAGAGCTTTGCGATGGGCACGCTCAAGGTGCGTGAGATCATTCCCTATACCCGTTTCAACCGCATTCTGCAGGAACACCCGGCGATTCTCGGCGCGACCACCGTGCGGGGCAAAACCATTCCGGTCATCGATATGGCGGCGGCGGTGGGCTACAAACCCTTGTCCGACGAGGAGATGCGTCAGGGGTCGATCATCATAACCGACTGCCAGCGCAAGGACATTGGCTTTCTGGTGCGCGGTATCGACCGGATTGTGGATGCCAACTGGAAAGAGGTGAAGGCGCCCCCGCAGATGCTGGGCAAGAGGGCCTTTGTCACCGGCCTGTATATGCACGAGGATCAGGCGGTTCAGTTGATCGACCTGGAACTGCTTTTTGCCCAGGTTTACCCCGATCCGCCGGGCCGCCGTCGGGCGGTGCTGACCGATGTCCAGCGTGAACAGCTCAAGCCGCTGAATATCCTGCTGGTGGACGACTCCCATGTGGCCCGCAAGCAACTCCAGGATGCGCTGGACGGACTGAATATTCCCTACCAGGTACTGACCAATGGCGAAAAAGCCCTGCAGCGAATGCGCCAGGCGGCCAAAGGCAACAACGCCATTGATATTCTGGTGAGTGATATCGAAATGCCGGGGCTCGACGGTTACGAGCTGGCCTTCAGCGTGCGTGACGACAAGGCGCTGAGCCACGCTTACATCATTCTGCACACCTCACTGAACAGCGAAATGAGTGTGAGCTATGCCCATCAGGTTGGTGCCAATGAAGCGCTCACCAAGTTCGACGCCGAGGAGCTGGTCCACGCTATGCTTCGCGGCGCCAAAACACTGACCGAGGGCTGATTAAAGCACCATGACGCCTTCGGCTTCGAACAGCGCGCCCTTGGGTAACTGGTTGATACCCACCGCAGCACGGGCGGGGAACGGCTGGCGGAAGTGGCGCGCCATGACTTCGTTGACCACGGTAAAGTTGTCCAGATCGGTCAGATAGAGGTTCAGCTTGACGATGTGGTTCAGGCTGCCATTGGCGGCTTCACACACGGCGGCCAGGTTTTTAAAGACCTGCTCGGCCTGGGCTTCAAAGCCTCCGTCCACCAACTCCATGGTTTCCGGGTTCAGCGGAATCTGGCCCGACAGGTAAACGGTATTGTCGACTTTGACGGCTTGCGAGTAAGTGCCGATGGCCTCCGGGGCCTTATCGGTGTGGATCACGGCGCGGTTGGTCATAACAGAATCCTTCGGTAATGCTCTGCGTGGGAAAACCACTCAGTATAGTGATTGGCGGGCGTCAGGGCCAGATATTGCGCGGCGCCCTCATCGAGACGCCCTGCGCGAGCTACCCGAAATGGGGTACAATGCGCGCCTTTGTGGTGCAGCCCACCATAAGCCTCTTTCCCCACAAACGACAATCACAACAACGCTCCGAATGACGGTATGCAGCACAGTAGGCGGCATGCCGGCGGTGGCGTCGTTCACAGTTACGGACCGCACATGACCACTTCCACCAGCCCGACCCTGACCAAAGCCCAGATGTGGCTGATCGAAATCGCCCTGGCCGTGGGCGGTTTTGGTATCGGTACCGGGGAGTTCGCCACCATGGGCCTGATGCCGGGTATCGCCGAGGGTCTGGGGGTGAGCGAGCCTCAGGTCGGTCATGTCATCAGCAGCTACGCACTGGGTGTGGTAGTGGGGGCACCGCTGCTGGCGGTGTTTGGCGCGCGGCTGTTCCGGCGGCACTTGCTGATCGGTCTGATGGGCTTTTACACCCTGGCCAATATCGCCAGTGCCCTGGCGCCGAGCTATGAGTCGCTGCTGGCATTCCGGTTTATTGCCGGCCTGCCCCACGGTACCTATTTCGGGGTGGCCGCTCTGGTGGTGGCCAGTCTGGCGCCGCCCAGTGATCGGGGCAAGGCGGTCAGCCGGGTGATGATCGGGCTGACCCTGGCGGTGTTGATCGGCAACCCGCTGGCAACCTGGCTGGGTCAGTCCATCAGTTGGCGCTATGCTTTTGTCCTGGTCGCGGCGGTGTCGTTTCTGACGGTGATCCTGATTGTCATTTACCTGCCCCTGGACCGAAACCAGCCCCGTAACCGCCCGGTGGCCGAACTCAAGGCGTTTCACCGCCCTCAGGTATGGCTGGCCCTGATGATCGGTGCCACCGGCTTTGCCGGCGTCTTCTGCGTGTTCAGCTATCTGGCCCCTACCCTGCTGTACGTCACCGAGGTGGAAAAAGGCTGGATTCCCATCGCCATGGCGACCTTCGGCGCGGGCGGCTTTCTGGGCAATATTCTCGGCGGCTGGTTGTTCGACAAATTCCAGTTCAAGGCGGTGGGCGGCGCGTTGCTCTGGAGCCTGGCGGTGTATCTGGTGTTCCCTTCGGCCACCGGTGAGCTGTGGAGCATTCTGATGATGACCTTCCTGGTGGGCACGGTGGCGGCGGTATCACCGCCCCTTCAGACCCACCTGATGGATGTGGCGGTGGGCGCCCAGACCCTGGCTGCCGCCTCCCACCACGCGGCCTTCAATACGGCGAATGCCATTGGCCCTATGCTGGGAGGCCTGGCGATTTCGGCGGGCTTGGGTTGGAGTTCGACGGGTTATGTCGGTGCCACCACGGCCGTGGCGGGGCTGGTGTTTTTCGCATTGGCCTGGCGGATGGAGCGGCGTCAGGCTTAAAAAGGCCGCGAGCGGAGTGGTCAAACCTGGCAAATCATGAAAAGGCCATCAAAAACTAATATAAATCATATTATTGGTGGCTGGATGTGTTTTTTTGATCATCAGAGCAATATTATTTCGTTATATATATAAAAATAGGCATAAAAGACACTCATTTATCGCTCCGGCGATAGATCCTGACATTCAAAACTGAGTCGGAACCCGATAACCTTCATGGTAATTCTTCCGGCGCCTGTTACTCTCATTGCTTATCCCCAGGCGCCGTATCGGCCGTCCATGCGCTTTGGTTCAGGAGTAATGAGTGACCCACTATGAATGACAGGTTTGATCCGGCTGAGCATGCCCACCGACGCCTGAACCCCATGACCGGTGACTGGGTGTTGGTATCTCCACATCGTGCCAAACGCCCCTGGCAGGGGCAGTCCGAGGATCCCGATACCCATCGCCGACCGGCGTACGATGCCACCTGTTACCTCTGCCCCGGTAATCACCGAGTAAACGGTGAGCCGAATCCCGATTATGCCGCGACCTATGTGTTCGACAACGACTTTGCGGCGCTCACACCGGATACACCGGTCACGCAGGACCAGGATCCACTGTTTACTCTGGCGTCCGAACAGGGCTGCAGTCGGGTTATCTGCTTTTCGCCCGATCACAGTAAGACCTTGCCCGAGCTGGGTATCGATGAACTGGAGCGTGTTGTGGCCTGCTGGTGTGAGCAGACCCGGGAACTGGGTGAGCAGTACCGCTGGGTGCAGGTGTTTGAGAACAAGGGGGCGATGATGGGGTGCTCCAACCCTCACCCTCATGGGCAAGTATGGGCGCAGCAACAGCTGCCCACATTGGCGGCGCGAAAACAGGAACGGTTTGCCCGGTATTTCCAGGAGCGGGGCCGCACCATGTTGGACGATTATGTCGAGCGCGAAACGGCACAACAAATCCGGGTAGTGTTTCAGAACCAGGACTGGTTGGTAGTGGTTCCCTATTGGGCGGCCTGGCCCTATGAAACCCTGCTGCTACCGCGCTTTCCCATAGCGCGCTTATCGGAGCTCAGCACGGACCGCTTCCGGTTACTGGCGGAGGCTATCCAGCACTTGACCACTCTGTACGATAACCTGTTTCAAACGTCTTTTCCCTACTCCATGGGTTGGCACGGCGCCCCGTTTGACGGAGAGAGTCACCCCGAGTGGCGGTTGCACGCTCACTTCTTCCCGCCCTTGTTGCGCTCGGCGAGTGTGAAAAAGTTTATGGTGGGATATGAAATGTTGGCGGAAGCGCAGCGCGATCTCACGCCCGAACAGGCGGCAGAACGTTTGCGGGCTTTGCCCCGTGTTCACTACAAACAGCAGGTGGAATGATGGACGAAACGGAAAAACTGACACAGTCTTTCGAGCGCACCTTTGGCCGCCGGCCCGAAACGGTGGCCTATGCCCCGGGGCGCGTCAATTTGCTGGGTGAGCATACCGACTATAACGGCGGTTTTGTCTTTCCAGCAGCCATCAATTTTGGCACCTGGGTGGCCGCCGCCAAACGCCCGGATCGGAAGGTGTCGGTGTTGGCGTTGGATTATTCTGGGGACGCCAGTCATTTTTCTCTCGACGATATCACGCAGGATCCGGTTCAACCCTGGAGCAACTATGTGCGAGGTGTACTCAAGGCGTTAATGGTCCGGCACCCCGTGGGCGGATTGGAGCTGACCATCACCGGTAATGTGCCACAAGGCGCGGGGCTGAGCTCTTCCGCTTCCCTGGAGATTGCCTTGCTCAAAGCGATCGCCAGCCTTTATGAGTTGCCTCTCTCTGGCGTCGATGCGGCGTTGCTCGGCCAATGGGCCGAGAATGAATTTGTCGGCTGTTCCTGCGGCGTAATGGATCAGATGGCCTCCGCGCTGGGAAAGCAGGGGGGCGCTCTGCTTCTGGACTGTGAGTCGCTGCAGTTTGAGCATCGTGCTATTGACCCCGAATTCCAGATTGTCATCGTCGACTCAAACGTCAAGCGCGGACTGGTGGGAAGCGAGTACAACCTTCGTCGTCAGCAATGTGAGCAGGCTGTCGGCGTGTTGGGGGTCAATTCCCTGAGAGAAGTCGATATTGAGAGCCTGCTACAGGCACAATCAGCGATGTCGGATGTGGTGTTCCGTCGGGCACGCCATGTGGTGTCAGAAAATACGCGAACCCTGGCAATGGCCCGGGCATTGGCTGAATCCGATTACCGAGCCGTGAGCCGGCTGATGGCGCAATCGCATGACTCTATGCGGGACGATTTTGAAATAACCGTGCCGCCAATCGACACGCTGGTTTCAATTATTCAGCAGGTGCTGGGTGCGCAGGGGGGCGCTCGAATGACCGGCGGTGGGTTTGGCGGATGCGCGGTTGCGCTAGTGCCGACGAACCTGATTGAAGATGTGCGACGCGCCGTGGCCGAGGAGTATCACAAGCGCACGGGCTTGCGGGCGCAAACCTATGTCTGTACACCGGAGAACGGCGCTTTTCTGGAGTGAGCCGACCGGCTTGATACCCAAACGGGCGGCGGCGACCCTTTGGCGCCAATGAATCAGTTCTTCGCCCGATTGATCCGAAGGACAAAGCTCAGGTTACGCACCCGGCGCATGATATTGGCCAGGTGAATGCGGTTGTGCACGCCGATGCAAAGGTTGATGACGCTGTTGTGGGCGTCCCGTTCGTTCACCTTGATGTGCTCAATGGAGCCGCCCTGCTCGGTCACCCGGGTGGCCAGGGTGGCGATGATGCCCCGCTCGGACTCCACTTCCACCCGCACATCCACCAGGAACTCGCCGGTGACCGTGGGCGCCCAATTGACGTAGCTGATTTTCTCCGGTTTGTGGCGCAGCTCGGTTATGTTGCGGCAGGTGTCCTGGTGGACCACCAGGCCCTTGCCCGAGCTGATGTGACCGATGATCGGGTCGCCCGGAATCGGGCGGCAACAGCGGGCGAAGGTGATCATCATGCCTTCGGCGGAGTCGATGGTCAGCGGTGAGTAGATGCTGCCGCTGGGGGGATTGACGTCGGCGTCCGGCTGCAGCAGTTTGGCTACCGCCTGCGCGACCCGGTTGCCCAGGCCAATATCCTCGAGCAGGTCCTCCATGGACTTCATCTGGGTGGCGGTGAGCAACTGCTTTTCCTGCTCTTCGCTCAATTGATCCAGCTTGAGGCCGACATCCGCCAAGGAGCGGCTCAGCAGTCGCTTGCCCAGGGCGACCGACTGGTGGTGGCGCTGGTGCTTGAGGAAGTGGCGAATGGCGCTGCGGGCCTTGCCGGACACGGCGAAATTGAGCCAATTGGGGTTGGGCTGGGCGCCCTGGGAGGTAATGATATTGACCTTCTGGCCACTCTGCAGCGGCTGAGACAGGGGCGCGAGCCGGCCGTTGATCCGGCAGGCGACGCAGTTGTGGCCAATGTCGGTGTGGACCGCGTAGGCGAAGTCAATCGGCGTGGCCCCGTGGGGCAATTCGACAATGCGTCCTTTCGGGGTGAACACGTAGACTTCGTCGGGGAACAGGTCGATTTTGACGTTCTCGATGAACTCCAGCGAGTCGCCCGCCCGACGCTGCATCTCCAGCAGGCCCTGAACCCATTGGCGGGCGCGACTGTGGCTGATGCTCTCGTCACCGCTATTCTTGTACAGGAAATGGGCGGCGATGCCGTTGTTGGCCATTTCGTCCATTTCCTTGGTGCGAATTTGCACTTCGATCGGGACGCCATGCATGCCCAGCAGCACGGTGTGCAGGGACTGGTAACCATTGGCCTTGGGGATGGCGATATAGTCCTTGAACTCTCCGGCAATGGGTTTGTACAGGTTGTGAATGACGCCGAGGACCCGATAACAGGTGTCCACGCTGTCCACGATGATGCGGAAGGCGTAAACATCCATGATTTCCTTGAAGTACTTTTTTTTCTGGCGCATCTTCTCGTAGATGCTGTACAGATGCTTTTCCCGGCCAATCACCATGGCGATCAGCCCTTCCCGCTCCAGCCGCTTTTCAATGGCGGTCTGAATCTGCTCGACGAGCTCTTTGCGGTTGCCCCGGGCGGTTTTCAGGGCCGCCTGCAATCGGCTGGCCCGCAGCGGGTGCATGGCGTAGAAGCCGCGGTCTTCGAACTCCAGGCGGATGTCATTCATGCCCAGGCGGTGGGCGATAGGGGCGTAGATTTCCAGGGTTTCTTTGGCGATACGGCGTTTCTTGTGGGGCGGCATGGCGCCCAGGGTGCGCATGTTGTGCAGTCGGTCGGCCAGTTTGACCAGAATGACCCGCAGGTCGTTGGCCATGGCCAGAGCCATTTTCTGGAAGTTCTCGGCCTGCTTTTCGGCGTGGGATTCAAACTCGATCTGGGTCAGCTTGCTCACCCCGTCCACCAGTTCGGCCACGGTATCGCCAAACTGCTTGGCGATGGCCTTTTTGCTGATGCCGGTGTCTTCGATGACGTCGTGCAGCATGGCGGCCATCAGGCTCTGATGGTCCATGTGCATGCTGGCGAGGATGTCGGCGACGGCCAGGGGGTGGGTAATGTAGGCTTCGCCGCTGCGGCGCCGTTGTCCGTCGTGGGCTTGTTCCGCGTAAAAGTAGGCCCGCTTCACCAAATTGATTTGGCTGTACTCGAGGTAGGATGAAAGCCTGTGACTCAAGGCTTCGATCGTCTGCAAGGCCTTACTCCAAACGAGGCCGGGGCGGACCCGGCCGGGTATTAAATGGCGAGGCGCTTACTCGTTGCCGGGCTGGGCCTCAGTCTCCTGAATGTGTTCGGCGCTGGGCGCTTCCTGGCGAATCGGCTCGTCAGCCTCCAGCAGAATGCTGGCATCGACAAAGCCTTCCTCGATTTCGCGCAGCGCGATGACGGTGGGCTTGTCGTTCTCTTCCGGAACGTGCGGGTCTTTTCCGCCCACGGCGAGCTGGCGGGCGCGCTTGGCGCTGACCATCACCAGTTCGAAACGGTTGTCGACGTGATCCAAGCAATCTTCAACGGTAATACGTGCCATAGTGTCTCGTACTCACAGTATTGATATGGCGTCGGTATCCTGGACCTTCAAGTGGTCCGGGCGCCGGCGCCGGGAAATTCGGGAATCGGACCGGATATTGTACACAATTTGCGCGCCGTGCGTCAGCCCAATAACTCGTCCAGCATGGCTTTGTGAACCTGCTCCTGCCGGTCGCGTCTAAGGTGTTGGCTGGTGATCAGGGCCTGGAACTGGGCCAGTGCGGTGGTGAAGTCATCGTTGATGATCAGATAGTCCGCGTCCCGGTAGTGGGAGATTTCGTTGATGGCCTCGTTCATACGGGCCTCAATGACCTCCGGCTGATCCTGACCGCGCCCGGTCAGACGCTGGCGCAGGGCCGCCAGCGACGGGGGCAGAATGAACAGGCTGACGGTGTCCTGAAGTTGCTCGCGAACCTGCCGGGCGCCCTGCCAGTCGATTTCCAGGATGACGTCCAGCCCCTGGTTGAGGGTATCTTCCACCCAGTGACGGGAGGTGCCGTAGAGGTTGCTGAACACCTGAGCGTGCTCCAGAAAAGCATTCTCGGCGAGCATGGCCTCAAAGCGGGCGTGGTCCACAAAGTGGTAGTTTACGCCATCCTGCTCGCCGGGGCGCATGGGGCGAGTGGTGTGAGACACCGAGACACAGACTTCCGGGCTGGATTTCACCAGGGCGTTGACCAGGCTGGTTTTGCCCGCACCGGAGGGGGCGGAAACGGTGTAGAGAATGCCTTTGCTGCTCATGAAGCTGCTCTTCTCGGGTCGGTCTGGGTTGAGTGGGTAACGCCGGCAATGCAGGGCGACTTTGGCGCTAAAAAACGGCATTATGACACAGCTTTAACCGGGGTTCATCGACCGGACACCGGCGAGAATCGACCAATGAGGTGAATGTGACACAAGGTATGACGAAAGCGGCCGCCGCCGAGCGGTTGAATGCCAGCGAGGCCTTTGTGCAGCGGATGATCGACAAAGGCCGCCTGGTGCCCGACGAGGCGGGGCTGCTTGACCCGCAGCGGGTCGACGACCTGGCCCAGCTCCTGGAGCGGCTGCGCGAAAACGGTGTGGGCACCGTGATCGGGCTGATTGATGAGGAACTGGGCCCGGAAGATAACGCCTGACGAACCGACCGATTAGAAAGTGGTCGCCGCCATCAGCCACAGTTTGCGGGTATCCGTGGCGAACTCATCGGCGCTGTAGTCCGCGTACTTCAGGGTCAGGCCCACCGGCCCCACCTTGGTGCCAGCTACCAACCCGAGCTCGGAGCCATAATCGGCATCCCCCTCATTGGCGCTCAGGTCGTGATACACCAGCGTCAGGTTCACGGGCCCGACCGGTCGCCCCACACTGAAGTACATATCCTCTACCCCGGTGGCGGGCGTTGCCAGAAACTTGTCCGTCCAGCCCTGGAAGGCGTGCAGCGTGGCCAGGGGTGTGGCGAACGCCGCGGCGCCGTCATCCGAGCCCAGCACCTCGTAGCCCAGTTTGAGATTGAACCCCTCCCCCTTGGCCAGCCCTTCGGCCATCAGGTAGCTTGCGGAATAGTCGGTCGGGTTGTCGCCCGCCTCACTTTGGGCGGCGTACTCCAGGTTGTAGCTGAAGGTCTCGTTGACGGTGCCCTGCCAGCGCAGCCCCAGGGTATCACTGGCCAGCCCCGGCGCCGTCTCGTTGTCCAGCAGATAGGCGTAGGCCACCAGCGTGCCGGCATTAAGCCCGGTGTATTTGCCGTTGAGCAGATGGCTCTGATGCTTGTGATCGCCACCGGCCACACTCTCACCAAAAATGCGGTTCACGTTGTGCACGTAGGCGTAGAACAGCTCGAATTGATCCACCGCTTTGCTGCTGACCGAGAATCCGTCGTAGGTCTGCTCGTTCTGGCGCCAGCCGACGCCACCGACAAAGCGTTGATTGTCCAGCAGAATGCGTTGGCGGCCATACTTCACCTGGGTGGCGCCGGCCTGATAGGCCAGGTAGGACTGGTTGATCTCGGTGCCTTCCGGGTCGGCGATGACGGCGGTGCCCGGGTTGATGCCGGTGCCGTCGTTGTAGTCAACATCGGTGATCGCGGTGGTGTCGTCCATCTCCAGCAGCAGGTTGAAGCCTTCATAGCGTCCGGAGGCATAGGTCAGGCGGGTTTTTTGAGTGAAGGCGCTGGCGCCTTCCACGTCGTCCTGGTCCACATCTTCGAAACGGGTGCGCAGATGCAGTTGGGTCTCGCCGCTTTGCAGGGCTTCGACAATACCGTTTTGAGCAACAGCGGCCGGGGCGCTCAGGCATAGGGCGAGCGAGGCGCTCAGGGGATAAGTCATTCTGTGCATTGCAGGTTTCTCCAGTTCTGTAATCGGGTAATGGATTTTTGGTAAAAGATGTTTTTGTCTATAGAGCAGCTAGCCGGTAATTTTCAATTTTTGTGCCCAACTTTTTTTGGCCTTTCGTTTGGCGCCAATGGATTCAATCTTCTTCTGCTTCTCGTACAGAAAACGCAGCACGGCACTGCGGCACTCGTTGTACTCGGGGCTGTCCACCAGATCGAGTCGGTTCCGCGGGCGCTCCAGGGATACGGGCAGAACCTCTCCGATGGTGGCTGATGGGCCGTTGGTCATCATCACGATCCGGTCGGACAGTAAAACCGCCTCATCCACATCGTGGGTGATCATGATGACCGTGTTGCCCAGGGTGGCCTGAATGTCCATCAGCGAATCTTGAAGGTGTGCGCGGGTCAGTGCATCGAGCGCGCCGAAGGGTTCATCCATCAGTAACACCTGCGGCTCCATGGCCAGCGCCCTGGCAATGCCGACCCGTTGCTTCATGCCGCCGGAAATTTCACCGGGGCGCTTGTGCATGGCGTGGGTCATCTGTACCAGTGCCAGGTTGTGTTCGATCCAGTCACGCATTTCCGCCCTGGACTTCTGACCCTTGAAGACCTGCTTGACCGCGAGTGCGACATTGTCGTAAACCGTCAGCCATGGGAGCAGCGAGTGATTCTGAAACACCACTGCACGCTCGGGTCCCGGAGAGTTCACTTCCCTGCCATTGAGCACCACGCCGCCACTGGTGGCTTGATACTGACCGGCGACTATATTGAGCACGGTGGATTTACCGCAGCCGGAATGGCCGATCAGCGAAACAAACTCGCCCTGACCGATTTTCAAGTTTACATCCCTGAGTGCGTTGAACGGACCTTTGGGAGTGGGAAAATCGATCCCGACCTGGGTTAATTCGAGGTGAACTTGACTCATATCAAACTCCTTGGTTAGCGAGAGATCGCTGTTTTATCCCAGTTGACGCGGCTCTGAATCAGCAGTAGACAGCGGTCCAGCAAAAAGCCAATGAACCCGATCATCAATACTGCGACGCAAATGCGTCCGAGGGAGTTGGAGGACCTGTTCTGGAATTCGTCCCAGACAAATTTTCCCAGCCCCGGGTTCTGGGCGAGCATTTCCGCAGCAATCAATACCATCCAGGCAATACCCAGTGACAGCCGAAGTCCGGTGAACATCATGGGAATGGCCGAGGGCAGTACAATGGTTTTTACATGAGTGAACCAGTTGAGGCTCAGCACCCGACTGACGTTGAGCAGGTCGCTGTTAATGCTGGCGGTGCCCACGGCGGTGTTGATCAGGGTTGGCCAGATGCTGCACAGCGCCACGGTAATCACCGAGGTGATAAAGGACTTTTCAAACATCGGGTCATCGCTGACGTAAACCGCGCTCACCACCATGGTGACCAGCGGTAGCCACGCCAAAGGGGATACCGGTTTGAATATCTGGATGATCGGATTGATTGCCCTGTAGGTGGTAGTACTCAGGCCGATGACTATCCCCAATGGAATAGCCACCGCAGTAGCCAGAAGAAAGCCGGTCATCACGGTAAACAGGCTGGTAACTATCTGATCGAAAAATGTCGGACGACGGTTATAGTCCCGAAAGGTGAGCTGTGCATCTGGATTCTTGTCCAATTGCCGCTCGTGACGCTTCTCCTGTCGTTCGTAAAACGCTTGCGCCCGAAGATTCTCCGACTGGTGTTCATCGATCAGGTTCTGCCACTGCTCAAAGACGGCAGCGGGCCCGGGAAAGGTGCCCAGCGAGGTGTTTACCTGCTGGGCGCCGATGTGCCAGGCGCCAATGAAAAGAGCCAGTCCAATCAAGGGCAAGGTGATGGCGCTGACGATGTTCGTCAACCGGTCGCCGCTGATGGGCCAGCGAAACCACCTGGGTTTCTGAAAGGTTGTGGAAGTCATGGTGACGTCCTCCGGGTAAGGTTGGGCGATTTGCAGCGCCCAACATATCTAAATGCGGGACTACAGGGTGTCGTTCTGTTTCAGACCGATTTCCAGTGATTCGATGTAGTTGGTCGGCTTGGTCCCGTCGTAAGTAATGCCATCGAGGAAATCATCCTGCGGGGGCTTGAAGCCGGACTCGTTGGCAAAGTCGGGGAACTCGTCGGCGACCGCATAATCCTCTGCAATAAGCGCTTGGGCTGCCTGCGCATAAATGTCCGGGCGATAGACCTTTCGGGCTATGTCGAAGTACCACGCATCTGGTTTGGATTCGCTGATCTGGCCCCAGCGGCGCATCTGCGTGAGGTACCAGATGGCGTCCGAGTAATAAGGATAGGTCGCGTTGTGGCGGAAAAATACATTGAAATCCGGAGCCTCTCGGGTATCGCCTTTTTCATACTCGAACGTGCCGGTCATGGAATTGGCAATCACTTCATAGTCGGCCCCGACGTAGTAGGGCTGAGAGAGAATTTTCGAGGCTTCCTCCCGGTTGGCGTTATCGTCTGCATCCAACCATTTGGCCGCACGAATCAGCGCCTTGGTCAGGCGAATGGTGGTGTTGGGGTACTTTTCGGAGAACTCCCGGGTTATCCCAAACACTTTTTCGGGATTGTTTTTCCAGATTTCGTAATCCGTGATGACGGGCACACCGATGCCTTTGAAAACGGCCTGTTGATTCCAGGGTTCCCCCACGCAATAGCCGTGAATAGTGCCTGCTTCAAGGGTTGAAGGCATCTGGGGTGGTGGCGTTACACTCAAGAAGGCGTCGGCCTGCCTCTGGCCGGAGGTGTCTCCTTTGTGGGGAGCGTAGAACCCCGGATGTATACCGCCGGCGGCGAGCCAGTAGCGGAGTTCATAGTTGTGTGTGGAAACGGGAAACACCATTCCCATTTTGAAGCTTTCACCTTTTTTGGCCATTGATTCAATGACCGGCTTCAGGACATCGGCATGGATCGGATGTTGTATTTTTCCATCTGCGCCGGTTGGCAAGTGAGGTTTTATTGCCTCCCAAACCTGGTTGGAAACGGTAATGCCATTGCCGTTCAGGTCCATGGAAAAGGGGGTGATGATATCGGCTTTGGTGCCGTAGCCAATGGTGGCCGCCAGTGGTTGACCGGCCAGCATGTGAGCGCCGTCCAACTGCCCGTCGATCACCCCGTCCAATAACACTTTCCAGTTCGCCTGAGCTTCCAGCTCGACGAAAAGGCCTTCATCCTCGAAGTAGCCTTTTTCCAGTGCAATGGCCAAAGGGGCCATGTCGGTCAGCTTGATGAAGCCAAACCGCAGGTCTGCTTTCTCGGGTGGCCCAACGGCCAATGTGGAATGGCTCATTAAAGCAATCAATGCAAATCCCAACCGTTTTGAGATCTGACAAAAGCAGGATGATAGAGGGCGTCGCAATGAGCGACGCAAAGAGCGAAGCGCGTCAAGAAAGGTGTTCATTGTTGACTCCTGAAAAGTGAAAAACACGGATGACGGAACTGATCGTCATGTGTCGCTGACTGTTCGACAGGAACAATCAGATGGCTTGGCTCACGATCGCAAACTAAAGGGACAAGTGAATGTCGGGTGCACGAGCTGGTGTATTCAAAAGCTGTGCCAACGAAACGACGACTGAGCAGATCCAGGAAATTTCCCGTAAATGAGGGGAGGGTTGGCCGATTTGCACAGCGGTGGACCGAAAAACAGAGAGGTGCTTCATCGTGGGTCAGGATAATCCAGCTGTGTTTGGCTCAAGCGCGGGCATGACGACAGAAAGAGTGCGCCAAGTTGGTACGGTGGACGGGGTTTTGGGTGCGCGAGAATGAGGCAAGCAGGACTAGCCAGTTGACTCTGGGATGCGGGGCCTGATGCGATGAGTCAGAGCAAAGGCTTAACCCAACAAAAAATAGTATAGTAGTACAATAAAATGTAAGTACGCTCTCTTATTTATAAGTGCTTAAATATTTGCGCTTTGGTCATGGCGGAACTAATCTGAAGAAGGCCTCATCAAGACCTCATAACTGATTGTTTCGTCTAAGCAATTGGTTGTTGACAAGGTATGGGCGGGAGTGTAATAGTCTAGAAGACTAATATTTATGGTCACTATAACCCTAATGTGGGTTTAGGCGGCACATAGAGGATAATCTAAGCGTCAGCGGACCTGCTAAGTTATAAAAATTAGCGCACTTATTCCGGTTGGCAATTAGGTGCCTGTGTCGTGTGAGCGGACGCCGAATTGGGTTTGCGGTGATCGGTTTTCGGAGAGTGAGAGCGTCTGGATGCCGAAGCAGGAAATGACAACAACAGTAAGGGACTCTGCCCCTGGCTCAGCGGTGGTGATCAACCAAAAACCGTACAACAGCTATTTACGGATTGCTGGCAAATGATTTGCGGCACCTTGTGTGCCGACAATAATAACCTGGTCTCAGTAAGGAGAGTTCCATGAATCCCAATCGTAAAAGTTTTCAAAAGCGCCTGATCGCCTCAGTCGTGGCCTCGTCGGCCCTGGCTGGCTTCAGCGGCGGTGCATTCGCGCAGCAGGGCGAGCCCATGCTGGAAGAGGTGGTGGTCACCGGTATCCGCGGATCACTGCAGCAGGCGATGGACATCAAGCGTGACGCCACAGGTGTGGTCGATGCTATTTCTGCCGAAGATATCGGTAAGTTCCCCGACACCAACCTGGCTGAATCCCTGCAGCGTATTACCGGTGTGTCCATTGACCGCCGTAACGGCGAGGGTTCTTCGGTCACCATCCGCGGCTTTGGCGGCGACAACAACATGGTGACCCTGAATGGTCGCCAGCTTCCTGCCGCCAGCACCTTCGGTGGTGGTAGTGGCGCCAGCGGTACCCGCGGTGGTGGCACGCGCGCCTTTGATTTTGCCAACCTGGCGTCAGAAAGCGTTTCTGGACTGGAAGTTTACAAAACCGGTCGCGCCAGCATCGCAACCGGCGGTATTGGCGGTACCATTAACATCAAGACCGCCCGTCCTCTGGATCGCGGAACCGAAGGTAGCGTGGGCTTTAAAGCCGTTCACGATACCACCACTCTGACGGGTGATGACCTGACCCCCGAGCTGTCCGGCATCTTCAGCTGGACTGATGACTCCGACACCTTTGGTGTAAGTTTGGCAGCCAGCTTCCAGGAGCGTGATTCCGGAGCTGCGGGTGCAACCTCTAACGACTGGAACATTGGTCGTTGGGGTGAGGATGAGCTCTACTCCTTCACCGATGACGCGGTGATTGAAAATGCGCCGGAAGATGGCCAATTGTATGGTCGCCCTAACGATATTCGTTACTCCGTTTCAGATCGTCATCGTGAACGCACCAACGCCATGTTGACCCTGCAGTTCCAGCCCCAGGACAACCTCACCCTGACCGGTGATCTGGTGTACGCTGAGAATTATCTTACTGAGCATCGTGGCGAGCAGACCTTCTGGTATGCCAATGGCAACACCGTTGATCGTCTGGTATTCGATGACTCTGCAGTCGCTACCCCAGCGATTTACTCCGAAACCTTGGCCAACAAGGATAACGGGTACGAGCAGCAGTGGCGTGAACAGCGCGACGAACTTACTTCTATTGGCTTTAACGCTGAGTGGCAGGTCAACGATCGCTTGAGCTTCAACTTTGACGTTCATGACTCGACCATGGAGAGTCTGCCGGACGGTCCGGGTAACGCTGGCTCTATCGACGTGAGTGTGGCCAACCCGACCCAGACGTCTCAGGTAACGGATTGGGATCGAGATCTGCCGCTGACTCAGGCGACATTTGAAAATGGCTTCAGTTTGAATGACTTCGGCTCCCAGGTCGCTCGGGTCTGGTACGCGGGTCAGACTACTGACGTCACTCAAGTACAGCTCAATGGTGCTTTCGAGTTTGACGATGGCCGTTTCGACTTCGGTGTTGAAAGCCGTACGGTAGAAATGGAACAGCAGAACTCGGATCGCTACATGGCGCTGGGTGATTGGGGTGTAGCCAACCCGGGTGAAATTCCTGATGGCTTGCTGCAAGAGTTCAGCCTGTTGGGACAGTTCGATGATTACCCCACTGGCGGTGGTTTCCAGAACGGCGCCCGCGGCAATCCGGTGGCCTTGGCGGAGTGGGCTGTTAGCGAATACGGCACTGCCGATAATGGCTATGCGGTGGCTTATAACCCGGACTTCTCCAATAACAACCTGATTGAAGAAGATATCAACGCATTGTTCGCCCAAGTAACTATCCAGGGCGAGCTGGGCGGAATGGAAACTAACTTGGTGACCGGCTTCCGCTACGAGACCACTGATGTGACCTCAACGT
The DNA here is from genome assembly GCF_002388575.1 of Marinimicrobium sp. UBA4509. Classification (NCBI taxonomy): domain Bacteria; kingdom Pseudomonadati; phylum Pseudomonadota; class Gammaproteobacteria; order Cellvibrionales; family Cellvibrionaceae; genus Marinimicrobium; species Marinimicrobium sp. UBA4509. The sequence goes on along the minus strand of NZ_DGMV01000027.1, from coordinate 94,022 downwards.
CATTCACCTTGATTCCGGATGCTCGAGTCTGGCAAGACAACAATGACTTCCAGACTGTCTTCAGTGAAAATACGGAAGCGTTTACCGTCAAGTCTGATTACGACAACCTTCTGCCCAGCCTGGATTTTGATATCGCGCTGACAGATGACGTCAAAGCTCGCTTTTCTTACAGCAAAACCATTGCTCGCGCCGGTTACGGCCAGTTGGCAGCATCCGTGGGCGGCTTCGGAAACGTAGGTTCCACCTATTTGGGATCCACTCCGACTGCAAACGCGACCAACCCGTCACTGAAGCCTTTGGAATCAGATAACCTGGATCTGTCGGTTGAGTGGTACTACGATGAGTCCAGCTATGTGTCAGCTGGCTTCTTCGAGAAGCGCGTGAGCAACTTCATCGGTACGGAGCAGATTCCGGAAAGTCACTTCGGTCTGCGTGACGTAACCAATGGTCCTCGAGTCGAAGAGGCAGCTCAGGCGTTGTCCGATGGTGGCTATGACATTAACGATACGTCACTGTTTGTCATGACCGCTGTGTTGGATAATCCTGATGCTTTCCCGAATGGGGCGGCTGACTACAGTGACGACGCTGACTTCGCTGTAGACGTTGCGACCGATTACGATCTGACTCCGAATGCGGAAGATCCGCTGATGGTGTTCAATACCGCTACACCGGTAAACAACCGCGAAGCTAAGCTGTACGGTAGCGAACTGGCTGCCCAGCACTTCTTTGGCGATACCGGTTTCGGTGTCCAGGCCAACTACACCATCGTTCGTGGTGATGTAGCGTTCAACGATCTGGGCGATCCTTCGGAGTCACAGTTCGCGCTGCTAGGTTTGAGTGACACCGCCAACCTCGTAGGTATTTACGAGAACTACGGTTTCACCGTGCGTCTGGCGTACAACTGGCGTGACAAGTTCCTCAATGAAACCAACCGTGGTAACTCGCGGAACCCGGTTTATGTTGAGGAGTACTCTCAGCTTGACCTGAACGTTGCGTACGATGTGACCGACGACCTGACGGTATTCTTCGAAGGTATCAACCTGACCGAAGAAAATATTCGCCAACATGGTCGCTCTGTGAACCAGCTCTGGGATCTGCAAGACCAGGGCGCTCGCTACCAGATCGGTGCTCGCTACGCCTTCTAAGGTCGTGCGAAAGCCTGGACCCGCCTCTTGGCGTGGTCCCTGGTAAGAAAAAAGGTCGCTGCTTGCAGCGGCCTTTTTTTTGCCGGTGAGTTTCTGGAAAAACCGTGATATGGTTTCTGCAGATTGAACTTGTTTGACAGGAGAGCATCGTGAACAAGCCCGTACGCAAAGTGGTAATTGCAGGTGGTGGCACTGCTGGCTGGGTCTGCGCGGCGGCATTGTCGTCGCAGCTTGGCGATTTGCTCAATATTGTGCTTGTCGAATCCGAAGACATTGGTACCGTCGGTGTCGGTGAAGCCAGTATTCCGCCCATGCGCAACTTTCACCGACTGATTGGTGTAGATGAACAGCAATTTATGGCAGCCACAGGCGCCACATTCAAATTGGGCATCGCCTTCGAGAATTGGGCACGGGACGGCGATCGCTATATCCACTCTTTCGGAAAGACCGGAAAGGAAACCTGGATGGCTGACTTTCAGCATTTCTGGCTGCGTGCCCGGGAGCAGGGTTTCGGTGGAGAGTTCGGGGAATACTGCGTGGAGCATGAGGCGGCTCGGGAGGGCAAGTTCGCTACCTCGTCAAACGGCAGCCTGAACTACGCCTACCATCTGGATGCGACCCGATACGCCGCCTTTTTGCGATCCAAGAGTGAAAGCGAGGGTGTTACGCGCATCGAGGGCAAAATCCAACAGGTGCAGCTGAATCCCGATTCAGGCCATATCGAGTCACTGGAAATGGCATCCGGGGATGTGGTGGAGGGGGATCTGTTCATCGACTGTACCGGATTTCGTGGATTGCTCATTGAGCAAGCTCTGCATACCGGCTATGAGGACTGGAGTCATTGGTTGCCCTGTGACAGCGCCTTGGCGGTACAGACAGAATCCGTCGGCCCACCACCACCCTACACTCTGTCCAGTGCTCACGACAGTGGTTGGCGGTGGCGTATTCCACTCCAGCATCGAGTGGGAAATGGCCTGGTGTACTGCAGCCGGTATTTAAGCGATGAAGCCGCGCGGGATCGGCTCTTATCCAGTATCGAGGGGAAACCCCTGACTGACCCGCGTCTGATCCGGTTTCGCACGGGACGGCGGCGTCAGACCTGGAACAAAAATTGTGTGGCCGTGGGCTTGTCCAGTGGTTTCGTTGAGCCGTTGGAGTCGACGTCAATCCACCTGATCATGATCAGCATGACGCGGTTGATACAGCTCTTTCCCTTTGACGGTGTAACGCCTTCATTGGTGAGCCATTACAATCGGATTGCAGAAGAGGAGCTGGAAAAGATTCGAGACTTTATCATTCTGCATTATCACGCTACAGAACGGTCTGACAGCCCATTTTGGCGTCACTGCGGTAGCATGAGCATTCCGGAGTCATTACGGGAGCGCATCGCTCTATTTCGGGAGCAGGGGCATGCCTACCAGTCTCCAAACGAACTGTTCCGCCTTGATTCATGGGTGCAGGTCATGTTGGGGCAACGAATCAATCCAGAACGCTACCACCCGGTTGTCCGTGCTATGGGTGATGAGCGACTGAAGAAAACGTTGGATGATTTCAGGCGGCAGGTGAGTTTGGGGGTAGAGAAGCTCCCCCCGCACGGAGCATTCGTTGAGGAGTATTGTCGTGAGCGTTGATCGTGTATGGGCCCCATCGCCTGATCGGTCGATTCGGATCGAACATGTCGGGGAAGAGCGCACACCGATAATGATCATTGACCAATTGGTGGAGCAGCCAGAGCGGCTGCGTGCAGAAGCGAGTCATTTGAACTTTACGACCCTGTCGCGCTTCTTCCCCGGCATTCGAGCGCCTGTCTCTCTTTCTTACCAGCGCTTTGTGCTGGAGAGTCTTCAAGGGGCCATAGCGGATGCCTTTGGCTTGTCTGGCCGGACGCTCAAATTTACCATGTGCCAGTATTCATTGGTCACGACACCGCCGGAGCGACTGTCGCTGTTGCAGCGTATTCCCCATTTCGATTCTTTGGAACCAGAAGGCCTGGCAGCCATCCACTACCTGTTTCGATCCGGGTACGGTGGCACGGCGTTCTATCGACATCGCAAAACCGGCTTTGAGCGGCTCACGGAAGAGAGGAAAGTGGCCTACTTGCGGTCATTGGAGTCGGAGAATGATGGACCCAATATGCCCGGCCGTGCCTACATCAATGGATCTACGCCGTTATTCGAAGAAATCGATCGCATTGAAGGTGTTTTCAATCGGATGGTGGTCTATCCCCGCAATATCCTTCATTCGGGCTGCATCGAAGCCGACTTTCATCCGGATTCTGACCCGCTCACCGGCCGCTTATCAATTAACAGCTTTATTGATGTAGCCGGTTAGTATCAGAGCGCTTCCACTTTCTCTTTACTGCACCGAGTGCACCTCAGCTGGGTCACCAACTTCCCCTGCTTGACATCAAACTTACGCTCGGTAACCACCTTCCACTTATGAAAGCCACTGCGGCACAAGGTCTTACCCTTGTGCTTTTCTTTGGCGCTGGGCCGTTTGAAGGCAATGACGTTGTCGCTCACAATTCGGTCTCCTGGTCGGTCCCGGAATTGTGAGCGAAGGCTATTCCTCGGTCAACAGAAACCGGGCCACGGCCGTGCTGCCGGGGGCGTAGACCTCGCTCAGGTCGCCGTGAAAGCCCGATTCCACGCCGCGCATGTCTGGCAGGTTGTGGGCGATGCCCTTGTGGCAGTCAATGCAGGTTTTCTCGCCGCTGGCCAGCAGGGTAGAGTGCATTTCCCGGGCCCGGGGCGACTGCTGGGTAAAGTCCATATACTCGAAGTTGTGGCAGTTGCGACACTCCAGTGAGTCGTTGGCTTTCAGCCGGCGCCACTCGCGCTCGGCGAGCATGCGGCGCTTGTCCAGAAACTTTTCCCGGGTATCGATGGTGCCAAAGATCCAGCCCCACACCTCCTTGGAGGCCTCCATTTTGCGGGCGATTTTGTAGGTCCAGTCGTGGGGAACGTGGCAGTCTGAACAGGTGGCGCGCACACCGGAGCGGTTGGTGTAGTGAATGGTCGGGATCAACTCCTCGTAGGGGTTGGCCTTCATTTCATGGCAACTGATGCAGAATTCTTCGGTGTTGGTGAATTCTAATGCCGTGTTGAAGCCGCCCCAGAATATGATGCCGGCAATGAACCCGCCGAGAGTCAGAACCCCCAGGCTGATGTGCGTCGCGGGTCGATTGAACGTTTTCCAATACGCCTTCAGTGTTTTCCACATAACCGTCCCCCGCTATTCGCCGCGCTTGATGATATCTTCCAGCACCTGATCAATCCCTTTGAAGGTGCTGACCTTCACCGGATCGACGTCGTGTTGGGGCACATGGCACTGCACGCAGAAATAGCGGCGCGGTGAAACCGAGGCCAGTGTTTGGCCGTCCCGGTCGACAAAGTGGGTGATGCTGACCATGGGGGCGCCGCTGACTTCGGTGGCGCTGCGGCTATGGCAGGTCAGGCACTGGTTGAAGTTGGTGTCCACCTGGTAACCGCGGATAGTGTGCGGAATCATCGGCGGCTGCTCGGGGTAATTGCGTGTGGGCCGGCGCATGCTCGAGCGCACATTGGCCAGCGGAGGCGCCTCGGCGGTCTGGCTGAGCGTGCCGCCTTGGCGCACACCATCCGGTGCCGAGACCTCCTGCGGTGGTTCACCTGAGGCGATCAGCGGCATCACCAGGCCTGCCATCAGAATGCTGCGTCTAATCAGTTTGATCATGATGGGCTCTCCGTTACGCAAGGCTGATCAGTTCGAGGCGGACGGCACACTTTTTGAAGTCCGTCTGCAGGGAAATCGGATCGGTGGCATCGAGCGTGAGCTTGTTCACCAACCGGTTGGCGTCAAAGAACGGAATGTACACCAACCCCTCCGGCGGCTTGACCCGGCCCCGGGTTTCTACCCGTGCCCGGATATTGCCGCGCCGACTGATCACCCGCACTTCACTCCCGCGGCGGAAGCCCTGCTTGCGCGCGTCCTCATAGTTCATGTACACCAGTGCGTGGGGCACGGCCAGGTTCAGCTCCTCGACCCGCTGGGTCATGGAGCCGGTGTGCCAGTGCTCCAGTACCCGTCCGGTGCTGAGCCAGAAGGGGTACTCCTCATCGGGCGACTCCGCGGGAGGCTCGTAAGGCAGTGCAAAAATCAGTGCCCGGTTATCCGGTTTGCCGTAGAACTGCACACCGCTGCCGGCTTCCACGTAGGGGTCGTGGCCCTCGCGGAAGCGCCACCGGGTCTCCTTGCCGTCCACCACAGGCCAGCGCAGGCCCCGCTCCTCGTGGTACCGATCGAAATTGGCCAGGTCGTGGGCCTTGCCGCGCCCAAAGCGAGCGTACTCTTCGAACAGGCCTTTCTGCACATAAAAGCCGAAGGCCTCGGACTCATAGTTGTCGTAACCTTCGGCGCGGTCATCGTTGCTGAATTGGTTGACCTGGCCGTTGGCAAAGAGCACATCGAACAGCGTTTTGCCTTTGAGATCGCTGGCTTTGTCGAGCAGCTCCGTTGGCCAGACGTCATCGGTTTTGATGCGCCGGGAGACTTCCATCAACTGCCAGAGGTCAGAGCGGGCATCGCCGGGCGGTGGTACCAGTTGGTGCCAGAACTGGGTGCGTCGCTCGGCGTTGCCGAAGGCGCCCTCTTTCTCCACCCACATGGCGCTGGGCAGAATCATGTCGGCGGCCTGGGCCGAGACGGTGGGGTAGACATCGGAGACCACCACAAAGGCGTCCGGGTTGCGCCATCCGGGCAAGGTTTCCTGGCTGGTATTCGGGCCGGCCTGGATATTGTTGGTCACCTGGGTCCAGTAGACCCTGAGCACCCCGTCTTTCAGCTTGCGGCTCTGCTCCACGGCGGAGAAGCCCACCTTGTCGGGGATGGTTCCCTCGGGCAGCTTCCAGATTTTCTCGGTCATGGCCCGGTGTTTTGGGTTGGTGACCACCATGTCGGCGGGCAGGCGGTGGGCAAAGGTGCCCACTTCCCGAGCCGAGCCACAGGCCGAGGGCTGGCCGGTCAGCGAGAAGGGGCTGTTGCCCGGCTCGCTGATTTTGCCGGTCAGCAGGTGAATGTTGTAGATCATGTTGTTCGCCCAGACCCCGCGGGTGTGCTGGTTGAAGCCCATGGTCCAGCAGGACATGACCTTGATGTCCGGGTCCGCATAGATTTTTGCCAGCCGTTCCAGGCGGGCCTTGGGGACGCCGGTTTCCTTGGCGGCCCGTTCCAGGGTGTAGGGTTTGACGAATTCGGCAAACTCCTCGAAGGTGATATCGCTCCAGGTGTTGGCTTTGTCGGCGCCTTTGGCCCGCTGTTGGCGGGGATCTTCGGCGCGCAGGCCGTACCCGATATCGTCCTGGCCTTTCACAAAGCGGGTGTATTTGTTGACGAACTCGTGATTGACCTTGTCATTCTCGATCAGGTAGTTCGCGATGTAGTTGAGAATGATCAGGTCGGTGTGAGGCTTGAAAATTATGGGCAGATCCGCCAGATCGAAACTGCGGGTTTCGTAGGGGGACATGGCGACCACCTGGACATGCTCGTAGGAGAGCTTGCGGTCGGTGACCCGGCTCCACAGCACCGGGTGCATTTCCGCCATGTTCGATCCCCACAACACGAACGCATCGGCGTGCTCGATGTCGTCATAGCAGCCCATGGGCTCGTCGATGCCGAAGGTGCGCATGAAGCCGCCCACCGCCGAGGCCATGCAGTGGCGCGCGTTGGGGTCGAGGTTGTTGCTGCGCAGCCCGCCCTTGAACAGCTTGCTGGCCGCGTAGGCTTCCCAGACGGTCCACTGCCCGGACCCAAACAGGCCGACGCTCTCCGGGCCATGTTCGCGAATCGACTGCTTCAACTTGTCGGCGAGCAGGTCCATGGCCTGGTCCCAGGAGATTTCCTGGAAGTCGCCGTTCTTGTCGTACTGGCCGTTGCGCATCCGCAGCAGCGGTTTGTGTAACCGGTCCGGCCCGTACAGGATTTTCGACAGAAAGTAGCCCTTCACACAGTTCAAGCCCCGGTTCACCTCGGCTTTGACGTCGCCATGGGTGGCCACGACCCGGTTGTCCCGGGTGGCGACCATGACGCCACAGCCGGTGCCACAGAACCGGCAGGGGGCCTTACTCCATTTCAGGTTGGTCAGCTCGCGGTTGGTGACCAGGTTACTGGCGCTGGCGGGCAGCGGCATACCGATGGCCGCGGCGGCTACCGCAGCGGCGTTGGCCTTGGCGAATTGGCGGCGGGTCAGATTCATTGCGGTTGTTCCTCCGGCGGAATCACTTCGTGGTAGACCAGTGCGGCGTTGACAACGCCGGGGTGCGCGCTGGTCTGGTCAATCACATCCAGAATCGCTTGTGCTTCGGTGCTCTCAAGCACCAATACCAACTTTCCCTGATCACTTTGGGCGTGTATTTCGGCGCATTTGAGGGTCTCGTCCGGCCAGTGCTGGGGCAGCTCGCGCAGCCACTGTTCGGTAGTGGTCAGTGCCTCGGGCTGGGTGTGCACGATCACACTGGCAACGTGCCACTCAACCGGCAGCGTCGTGACGGGTATCTGTTGATGGTCGGGCTCATGGTGCATGACGGCCATGAGAAGCCTCCTGGTGGTGGTTCAAAGTGGGTGGCGTTGAGAGCGCTGCGGGAATCAACCCGCTCCGGGAGGCCCGGCCAGGAGCTGGTACATCCAGATGGTGAAACCGTAGGCGCCGACCAGGGCAACGGTGAGTATCGGGAACAGGAAAACCACGATGAAGGCGAACATTCGCCACTCGCGACGTTTCTCCTGCGAGTTGTCTACTTCGGATGGGTGCGTGTCGACTGACATGGCGACTCCGTGCTTCGATCTCGTTATTCAAGGCTGACTACCTACAGGGTAGTACATATTTCGGAAAGTGCTTTGATACAGGTCAATACCCAGGTTCCCCGTGATGATTTAGACGAATTGGCAATGTTGGTTTGATGTTTTTATGAGCAAATACTGCAAAAAGGTTGGCGCATTGCACTGTGAAGTCGTTGTGCGATCTGTTCCGGTTCAGTCCAGAGGTTGACTCCCGTAGCGAGTCCCTCCGCGGGTGTGTGCTTCTAATAAAGACGGGGAGCCAGCTCAAACGTTTCGATGGCCCCGCGTTACTGCAGGGTGACAAAGGCGCGGGGTTGCTGGCGGAGGTCCAGGGCGATATCGTCGGTCAGGTGCCATTGAAAAATATTGAGCTTGGCGGCGGCCATGCCGTCGTGGTACTAGTGAATCCCTTCACGTTATGGGTTCACGGCGTGCCTCACATCAAGTGCGCGGGCAAAGGCAACTGGGGGCGCAGCACGGAAGTGCTATCGTATCTTCAGAGCGCCCCGCGCACCTGCTCGGTGTGCGATCTGGTGGTGGACTGTAAAGTAGAAGTCGGCGCGCTCTATGGCTTGGGTGGCGCCATCGGCATCCTGTTGTTGGCAGCCTGGTTTGCGCCGGCACAGTCCCTGGCCCGGTTGGATCAGGAGCGGGAGCGGATGGAGGCCAGCGTGGAGCCCCAAGTGCGGGATGGGGTATCCTGACGGAGTATTGTTACGAACCGTCCGAAGAGGCCTAAGGGTGAACACTCAACTCAAAGCACTGGAACTGGCCCGCGAAGGGGATTGGCACGGCGCTCACGACCTGGTTCAGGCCCAGGATGACCCCCTCTCCTGCCTGATTCACGGCTACCTGCACCGCGAAGAGGGCGATCTGGGCAACGCGGGGTACTGGTATCGTCGCGCGGGCGAGACCTTGCCGGACAACACCCTGGAGGAAGAGTGGCAACGACTGCGGCAGCGCGCCGCTGGCTGACCGGCCATTGCGCGACCGGAGGTTGGCACAACAATCGTTGTAATTGGCCCTCATAAGCGGCAGCCCCTGCTACCATGAGCTATCTTGATGAGGTATCGGGCCGGAGGCCCTTGACCGAGGTACTCATGTTATCTGCCGACATCCTCAGGCGACACCAGACTTCATGGTTGGGGCCTGCCCCCGACTCAACCGACCGGCCGACGTTGATTCTTGCTCACGGTTTTGGCTGTGATCAGCAAATCTGGGCGCCGGTGGCGGACGCCCTGGCCCGGGAGTATCCGGTGGTGCTGTTTGACCACATCGGTTGCGGCCGCTCCGACCGAAGCGCATTCGACGCTGAGCGTTACGCCGACCTCTCGGCTTACGCCGAGGATCTGATTGAGCTAGTGCAGGCCCTCGGCCTGGAGCGGCGGCCTATTCTGGTCGGGCACTCGATCAGCGGTACCATTGGCTGGCTGGCGTCGATCGCCGAGCCGGAGCTGTTTCGCCAGATTATTGCCATTGGCCCTTCACCCCGCTACATCAATGATCCGCCGGACTACCACGGCGGTTTCGAGCGCGAGGACGTGCAGGAGCTGCTGGACCTGATGGAGCGCAACCACTTCGAGTGGGCCGGTTATCTGGCGCCGATCGTCATGGCCAACGGCGACCGCCCCGCCCTCGCCGAGCAGTTGCGTGAGAGTTTTCTCAATGCCGACCCTGCCATGTCCCGCCGTTTTGCGGAAACCACTTTTTTCAGCGATGTCCGCGACCGTTTGTCCCAAGTTCAGGTGCCCACGCTCGTGCTGTACTGCGAGCAGGACGTGATTGTCCCGCCCGCGGTGATCGAATACCTCGAGTGGGCTCTGCTCAAAGGAAGCATCCGGCGGCTCGACGCCACGGGACACTACCCTCAGATCAGCAACCCTGAAGCGGTGGCCCGTGCCGTGATTGAGGGCACCCAGGATGCAGCCTGACATAGACCGCCTGCCGGGGGGCCTTATCGTTCTCGATGAGGCCAATATCGTGACCGCAGTCAATCGTACGCTCTGTGATTGGCTGGGCCGACCAGAGACGGCGCTGGTGGGGCATGCGCCAGAGAGCTGGATGACCGGCGGTTCCAGAATCTACTATCTGGGGCATGTATTGCCGGCGCTGCGTCTGCACGGCCACGCCGAGGAAATGATCCTGACCTTTACCAACGCTTCCGGGCAACCGCTACCGGTGCTGCTCAGTGCATCCTCGGTGGCCGGAGATGAACCGGGGTATCAGTTACTGCTGTTACCCATGCAGCGACGCAACCTGGTCGAGGAACAACTGCAACAGGCGCGCAAAGCGGCGGAGCAGGCGACGGAAGAAAAGGCCCAGGCCCTGGAACAGGTGCAGGCGCTCGCCCGCGAACTGGAGCAGCGCCAGGAACAGCTTTCCGAGGTCAACGCAAAACTGGAGTTGATGGCAACACAAGACCCGCTCACCGGCCTGGCCAATCGCCGGGTTTACGACCGGCAGGTAGAAGCGCAGCTGGCTCTGTTCCACCGCACGCGCACACCCTTTGCGCTCGTTCTCACGGACATTGATCTCTTTAAACGAATCAACGACCGCTTTGGTCACGACGCGGGCGATCGGGTACTCAAGGATGTTGCTCAGTGCCTGCATCAGGGGCTGAGGGAAATTGATACGCTGGTGCGCATGGGCGGTGAGGAGTTTGCGCTTATTCTCCCGAGCACTACCGCGGAACAGGCGATCAGGGTCGCCGAACGCAAGCGCGAACTGGTGGCGCAGTATGGCGGTCGTTATGGTGAAGTCACCATGAGTTTCGGTATTACCGAAGCCTGCCCGGACGACACCAAAAGCCTGCTCTATGGGCGCGCCGACCGGGCGCTTTACGATGCCAAGCATCAGGGGCGAAATCGGGTGTGTGTGGGCCGAACCGAGTCAGCCGGGCAGTAGTACCAGTCATTCCTCCTTGTCACCGGACCGCCAGCCCCAGCTATACAGCGCCGCCGAAACTCGGCGATATGGCCGCCTCAGGGAGCCAAGGTTAACATTAATACAACAGTTATTTTATTTTTGTTAATAAGTTAAAATAATGGCTGCACTTATTTTAGGGTAATCCCAATGAAAAGAGGCATAACCGGCCACAAAGTCCTCAGTATCGCGGGCGGCGTGCCCTGCCAGGCTTTTGTCCCCGCGCCTTTGCCGCCTAGCCCCCCGCTGGAGGTCGACAACAAGCTGCAAGGCCGTATCAACCAGGCCATGCTGGCACTGGGACGCCTGGATGCCATCAGCACCCTTTTGCCGGATGCTTCTCTGTTTCTGTACAGCTACGTCCGCAAAGAGGCCGTCATGTCCTCCCAGATCGAAGGCACCCAGTCCTCCCTGAGCGATCTGATGCTTTACGAGATGGAAGGCCAGCCCGGTGTGCCCATGGATGATGTGCAAGAGGTGTCCTGCTACGTCAATGCGCTCAACCTGGGCATTGAGCGCATCCGGGCGGGCCACCCGGTCGCTCATCGGCTGATTATGGAGGTCCACGAAGCGCTGATGACCTCCGGCCGTGGGATCAGCCGAGGGCCCGGTCAGTTCCGCCAAAACCAGGTATGGCTGGGCGGTCACCGGCCCGATGAGGCGGTATTTGTGCCGCCTCCGGCAACTCACATTGCCGACTGTTGGTCGGAGCTGGAGCGCTTCATCAACGATCAGCCCGAGGCAACTGACCCGCTGATCAAGGCGGCGCTGGCCCATGTTCAGTTCGAAACCATCCACCCCTTCCTGGACGGCAATGGCCGCCTGGGCAGGCTCCTTATTGTTCTGATTCTGGCAGAAGCCAAGGTCTTACATGAACCGCTGCTGTACCTGTCCGTTTTTTTCAAAAAACACCGGCAAACCTATTACGAGCGCTTGCAGCAAGTGCGGGAAACCGGGGATTGGGAAGCGTGGCTGTTGTTCTTTGTGGATGCGGTCGCCGATACCGCCACCCATGCCGTTACCATGGCTCAGAAACTTAACCAACTCCGCGCCTACGACCGGGAGCGACTGGGCGAGCTGGGTCGATTGGCCGCCTCTGCCCAGCAAGTGCTGGATGCGCTTTTTGAAACACCGATTGCCAGCGTCAACAAGCTGGTGGCCAGAACCGGCCTGACCCATGCCACCGTGAACAAAGCGCTGGCTGCGCTGGAACAACGCTGCGGTATCGTCAGCGAAATCACTGGTCAAAAGCGCAATCGGGTCTACGCCTACAGCGCCTATATACAGATTTTGAACCAGGAGTTTCCATGACACAAAAGCCAGGGCGCCAAGCAAAGGACCACGCTGTAAACTTGGCTGGTGATCATCCATAACAAGAGGTAAATAATGGCGACGCAATCGAATTTCACCAACGACGAAACTCTGAGAGCCACCCTGGAGAGTATCAACCCCTTTGAGCGTAACCCCGGCTGGCTAAGCGGACTTACCGACCTCCTGACGTTTGTGCAGAGCGCCGATCTGGAAACCCGAAAGACACGTGGGTTTCAGCAGGTGCTTTGGGACGAAAACCGGGTAAGCGGCGTCGGTATGGGCACGGTGGATGTCAGCGCAGCCTTGGAAGCGCCTGAGTTTCGTGAGTGGGTCGCGGAGCAGTCGGTTCGCCCCGTGCCCGAAGATTCCGAGGCGCGGCTTGCCTTCTTTCAGGCCTTTCATGATGGCCTGGTCTCACGGATGAAAACGTATTGCAAGCGGGTGGCTCGGGTGAAGATTTTCCGGGTGTTGGCCGCGTTCTACCCCCGCTATTTTACTACCATCACCTACCGGCGTATGGCGCTGGAGTGCCACCGGGCCTGGTTCGGTAAGCAGAAAAAGCCAGGAGAAATCAAACGTCAGATCGACTTGATGGAGCGATTGCACGACCTGCTGGGGCCAACCGACGACAGCCCCCGCGCACTGGCCGAGCGTATGACCTTGCCCTGGATGGTGTATCAGGCGCATGTGCAAAGCGCCAGCACAGAGGCGGAGGCGGAAACCACCACGGATCAGGGTGATATTACCTTGAAGCCCTTGCCGGCGCTGCAACGTCGTAAAGGCTTTACCAGCATTCGGGGCGGTCTGGCCTCTATCATCAGTGCATTGAGTTTTGTGGTGGATGGCGTTAGCCGTGAAGAGCTCATGGACTACCTGCGCTCGGAGTTGCCGGACTATCGAGACAGCAGCCTGCGTACTCTGATCACCATTCTCAAAAATGAATTTTATGTTATTCAAGAACAGGACGGCATTTTTACCCAGACCGCGCGCGGCGAACTGTTCTTGGAAACCCAAGACCCGCAAGAGCTGATCCCGCTGTTTATCACCCGCACCCTGGGGGTAGACCACGTTCTGTGTGCGCTGAATGAACGGGAGTACAGCCAACCCGAGTTGGTTGAGTTGCTACAGAAGGTCAACCCCGGCTGGACGACCAGCTATGCGCCGGCGGCGATGCTCAAGTGGTTACGGGATTTTGAGTTGCTGGAACAGCAGGCCAATGGCCAATATCGACTGACGGACATCGGGCGAGACTGGGTTGAGCAGATTCATTGGCAGCCTGAGTTTCTGGAGGCGCGACCGATAGAGGAAGAGCCCGAGCCCAGAAAGAGCAGCGGCGAAACGTTATCGGTGGCTACGGTCGACCAGGCCCGCTTGATTCAATCTGTCGTGGAAGATACCGCGTTCCCGGAGCGGCTGGTGAGCCAGCTACACCTCGGCCTGTGGTCGCACCCCCGCCGACACTTTGCCATTCTGGCTGGACTGTCCGGTTCTGGGAAAACCATGCTCGCGCAGCGCTATGGTGCGGCGTTGGTCCAGCAGTTCGGGGCCGACCCGGCTCGCCGTGTGTTCGTGCAGGCGGTGCAGCCCGGCTGGTATGACCCTTCACCGCTGTTTGGTTACATCAATCCGCTGGTGCCGGAGAAATATGAAAGATCCGGTCTACTGGAATTTTTGTTACAGGCGGCCAATCATCCGGAGCATCCTTTTGTAGTGATTCTGGACGAGATGAACCTGTCTCACCCGGAACAGTATTTTGCGCCGGTGTTGTCGGCGATGGAGTCGGGAGATCAGCTGCGCCTCCACGACGAAGCCGACACCTTTGATGGCGTCCCCAAGGCAATCCCGTTCCCGGCCAACGTGGCGTTTATTGGCACGGTCAATATGGATGAAACCACTCATGGGCTATCGGACAAGGTACTGGACCGCGCGTTTACGCTGGAGTTCTGGGATATTGATCTGGCGGACTATCCACGTTGGGATCATTTCGACTTGACGACGGACCAATTAACGGAAGTCCGTCAGTGTCTGTCGGGTCTGCTTAATGCCCTGGCACCGGAACGCCTGCACTTTGGCTGGCGCTCGGTTGAGGATGTCCTGTCCTATCTGAAGTTGGCCAAAGCGGCACCGAATTTCAGCTTACGGGAAGCGTTGGATGATGTGGTGTACGCTCGCATTCTGCCCAAGCTGCGTGGCTCGGAGAGTGAACGACTGCAAGCGGCGCTAACGCAGGCGACGAAGATACTGGATCAGCACGGATTGGTGCGTTGTAAGGTTAAGGTCCAATCGTTGCAGACGGATCTGGTCGATACCGGCATGATGCGGTTCTGGCGCTGATTATGGAGTTGAAGGTTTATCGGTATCGGGGAGGCGAATATCAAGAGCTTGGTGTTCTGTCCCCGCGCGCGACCTTGGCTGGCCTGCAAGAGACCAGCGAATACCGGATTGCTTGCCCCGAAGGGCAGGCCCGGCTTTTTGTGGATGATGGGCCTCTGGAGAGGGATGGGTCGGGTATCTACTGGTGTTGGTCACCAGGCTACTATGCCGGCGAAGTGATGTTTGAACTGGAGTGGCCCCACCGTAGTGAGCCACTGCGCTATGTTGCCGATATAGAGCCGGCGTCTCACAAAACCGGCCGCGAGCAGTATGTAGAGTATTTGGCGCAGATCGTCGATTACGCCCCCGATCTTGTACTGGGCACCGAACCCGCTCAACATGGTCTCGGTGGAGCATCGGGCTCAGAGCTGTCACTGTGGCTTCGCTACGCGCGTCTGAGACAGTTCATCGATCGGTACCAGCGCGGCTTACAGCTTATTATCGAGCGTCCGATCATTCGGACCAGGAGCCGCCGTGAACAACTCGCCCTGCCTCAGGTTCGGCGGATAGACGGCACGACCATGCGTCAGCTCGCACAATCTCCACAAATGATGGCCGCACTGTCGGACGAATCGGTGGCACCAAGTGACGTGCATGAGCAGCGGTTGGATGTGCCGTTTCATGAGCCGACGTTCGATAACCCGGCTAACCGCTTGATTACTCGTCAACTGGGCGAGGTCCGCCGTCTGACGAAGCGATTGATCTACGATCTTATCGACTTTACCGAACAGGTCTCTGAAACTGTCACCGAGCTGACACCGCGTCTGCCTCGACGCCTAGAGTATTTGCGCCGGGCGGAAAGACAGTTCACCCGACTTTCCCGCCGTGCGCCTTTCAGCGAAGTGAGTACCCGCCAGTCCAGCGCCGCCGAACTGAATGCGGTTTCCGGCAATCCACACTACAGCATGACTCGTCGTCTGGGCGTTCGTTTATTGCGCCAAGGCCTGTCAGCGTTGGCCGACGATGAGCAACACTACCTGGCTCCTACCTGGGAGATCTACGAGGCCTGGTGCTTTGTCGCTTTGGCTCAGCAGCTCGAAACGCAGTTTCCGGATTACGACTGGCGCTTGCGCCAAAACCCGAGAGCCGCTGACCGCGCCCTGATGGGGCGTCGCGGCGAACAGTCGATCACTTTGTACTCGCAGCTCGTGTGCCCTTCGATGGAAAGAACTAACGCTTACGGCTATAGCTCCATCAGCCGGGAACGTCGTCCCGATTTGGTTCTAGAATTCGGTGATTCAAAGGGTAAGCGGTTTATCTGCCTGGACAGCAAGTATTCCGCAAGCAAAGCCAGAATTCTGGATGCGATGGCTTCCGCCCACATCTACCGGGATTCTCTCAGACAGGATGGCCAACCACCGGAACGATCATTTATTCTGGTGCCAACCAGCCGAGCGGTTAGCCTATTGGCCGACGAAGGCTACCAAGCTTGTAATGGGGTGGGGTGCGTGGCGATGTCTTCTGAAGAGGAGGCGGAGCATTTGTTGGCGAGGCTACTGAATTAATTTCTAGTCTCGAGAAGAATATACTTTCGATCACCGCGAGCTACGAAGCCTGGCCCTCTTTCGGCAATTGTCACAGTAGAACAAAGCAGGTGTCCGGATATTACTTGCATCTTGACGTCAAGGTGACGCTGGATGACAATTATCTACTGAGCATTTATGTAAAGGTGTTGATAAACAATGAACATGCTGGCAGGTCTAATTGGGTATATGTCGTTTATCGTTGCCATTTCGACAGTTTGTATTGTCGGTTTATATAAAGGCGATAACCTTGAAACTTGGGCTCGAAAGAAATTTTTTCGATAGGGGTGAATGGGAGTCTTTCAGAGGCTAAATCGGGAAGGTGGAGGTTTTAAATACCATATTGATCAACCCTTTGGTTTGAGAACGCCATTTTGAACAAAAAAATCCTCCAAAGAGGTTCCGGGTATGCTAGGGCAGAAATTTGAGTTGTATGGCCTCATCCCTTCCACAATAAATCGCTTGATTAACTCCTCGGGTGAAAGTTCCAGCGACGCCGCCACAGACTCCAGGTGAGTGGGCAGCGTTTCTCTATCAGAGAATGAAATTTCGTAGGTTTTCACCTTTCCTCCTGCGGAATAATAGTGATGGATCTCATCTAAGCTAGAGTATATGCATCATCTATGGTGGCTCAAGTAGGGAGTGAACATGAACCGAAACGAAGCAGAGACAAGTGACAACGAGGAGCGACGTCGTGTTGAGCGGCTGGCTATACATATCTTGGGCGGTGATGATATTTCGAACCGCTGGATGAATGCGCCTTGCAAGGCCTTGGATGGTTTAGCACCCACAGAGGCTCTGAAGGACACCGAGGGCGTTAAAGCGGTGGAGGAACTACTGTATAGGATTGACGCTGGATTTTCCGCTTAAGGTGCGCCGGCAATACCCTTATTGGTTAGGGTGCCAGTTTTGCCCAGTTTGATTCACCCCCCTTGCGACCCATTTGGTAACTTATCTGGTATTGAGAGGCGTACCAAACTCCGATTTGCTCACCATGTTACTCACCGTTTATTTGAAACGGCCTGAAACAGGGTGAAATGGCTTGAAACCAATATATTGTTATAAATCAGTATGTTGCATGAAAAAAGGAAGGGAAAGTCGACCAAGGGAAAGCAAAAAATGGTCATTCAATATTCTGGATCTGCTCCCGCATCTGCTCAATCAATACCTTAAGCTCCACCGCCGATTGAGTGGTGTCTGCTACGATGGCTTTTGATGAAAGCGTATTCGCCTCGCGGTTCAGCTCCTGCATCAGGAAATCCAGCCGGCGGCCCAGGGAGTTTTTCTGGGTCAGGGTGTGCTTCACCTCGGCGACGTGGGTGTCTAGGCGATCCAGCTCTTCGTCCACGTCGGCTTTCTGTGCCAGCAGGGTGATCTCCTGCTCCAGACGCTCCGGGTCCAGGTCGACCTTCAGTGCTTCGATTTTGCTCTGCAGCTTCTCGCGCTGGGCGGTCAGTATTTCCGGTAACCGCTCGCGCAGTTTCACCACCTCGGCGCTGATGCTGTCCAACCGCTGGTGAATGAACTGCACCAGCTCGCCACCTTCGCGGGTGCGATGTTCCAGCAGTTGTTTCAGGGTCTGGTCAAACAGCGCCAGGGCGGCTTCAATCAGGGTCTCGCGATTGAGTTCGGCCTGTTGCAAGACGCCGGGCCAGCGCAACACTTCCAGCGGGTTGATCGGTGCGGCATCGTGCAGCTCGTTGCCGATGGTGTGCGCCGCTTCGGCGAGCTGGCGGACTCTGGGCAGGTTGATGCCCAGAGCCTGGTCGGCGCCCTCTTCCTTCTGCACGGTCAGGCTCATTTCCAGCTTGCCCCGGTGCAGGCTCTTGCGGATGCGCTCGCGCAGATGGGGCTCGATTTCGCGCAGATCGTCGGGCAGGCGGAAGGCCGGCTCCAGGTAGCGGTGGTTGACGCTGCGGATCTCCCAGGTGAGTGTGCCCCAGTCATATTGCTGCGATGTGCGGGCAAAACCGGTCATACTGCGTGGCATGGGCGATCCTCTGTCTGAATGCGGCGGTGACACTGTGGGGGCGGAGCTGGTAGGCTTCGCTCCCATTAAACCGGCGATGTTACCACAGACGACTTTTTCAAACCCTTTGACAGTACAGGATTCCGATCATGACCGAGACGACCGTTCAGCGCCCCAGTGGCCGCCAGCCCGACCAGTTGCGCGATGTGCGCCTGACCCGCCGTTACACCAAGCACGCGGAGGGTTCGGTGCTGGTGGAATTTGGGGACACCAAGGTGATCTGCACCGCGAGCGTGGTCGAGGGCGTGCCGCCCTTTCTGCGCGGCAAGGGCCAGGGCTGGCTGACCGCCGAGTACGGCATGCTGCCCCGCTCCACCGGCTCGCGGATGAATCGCGAAGCGGCCCGTGGCAAACAAGGGGGGCGCACGGTGGAAATCCAGCGTCTGATCGGCCGCTCCCTGCGTGCGGCGATTGATCTCGACGCGCTGGGCGAGAACACCATCCAGCTCGACTGCGATGTGATTCAGGCCGATGGCGGCACCCGTACCGCCTCCATTACCGGTGCCTGGGTGGCGTTGGCCGATGCGGTCGCGTTTCTGCAGGAGAAGGGGTTGGTGAAGGACAGTCCGCTCAAGCGCGCCATTGCCTCGGTGTCCGTTGGCATCTATCAGGGCGTGCCGGTGCTGGATCTGGATTACCCAGAGGATTCCAGTGCGGATACCGACATGAACGTGGTCATGGGTGATGACGGTGGCATCATCGAAATCCAGGGCACCGCCGAAGCCGAGCCGTTTACCGAGGCCGAGTTCGGAGCCATGATGGCGTTGGCCAAGAAAGGGATTGGGGAGTTGAATCGGTTGCAGCAGGCGGCGTTGGCGGAGTAACCCGGACCGGATTGCGATGGATGCAACCGAGGGTTGCGTAGGGCGGATAAGCGAAGGCGCATCCGCCGTTACCCCATCCGCCGCTACCCCACCCGACCGATCAAAGCTCGATATCGTAGTCCACAATCACCGGCAGGTGGCTGGAAAACTGCTGAATCTTGTAAATGGCCGCATGTTCGACCCGTTGGCCAATGGGCGCTGACACGATCTGCATATCGGTGCGCCAGCCCTCACCGTCATTGATCTTGCCGCTGGGCCACCAACTGTATTCGTCCGGGTCCTTGTTGGCCTTGCGAAAGGCATCCACATAGCCGATCTGGTTGAACACCTGGCTCAGCCACTGCCGCTCGTGGGGCAGAAAGCCGGATTCGTGCTCATTTTTCTCCGGGTTGGTCACATCCCGGGGAGTGTGGGCCATGGCCCAGTTACCGCAGAAGATGAACTCGCGGCGCTTGCGGGTAATCTTGTCCAGATGGGCCTGCAGATCGTCGAAGAACTTGATCTTCACTTCCTGGGATTCCATTTCCGAGGTAGCACTGGGCGCCAGCATTGAGCCAATGCTCAGCTGCTCGTAGTCAATCTGCAGGTAACGACCTTCCATATCCACGCCGGACGAGAACCCCAGGCCAAAAATCAGGGCCTTGGGCTGCTTGCGGGTGTAGATGGCCACGCCATTGTAGTGCGGTGTCCCGGAGTCGAAGAAGTAGCTGAAATAACCGTCCAGTTGAAATACCGGCTTGTCTTCCAGTTCATATTCCAGTGCGCGCAGATCCTGCAGACAGATGACGTCTGCATCCTGGCTGTCCAGCCAGTCAAACAGACCGCGCTGAGCCGCCTGGAAAACACCATCGACGCTAAGACTGATAACTCTCATATTAGCCCCTTGTTAACGGACTGTGTATGATACCCGAGCTTGTTATCTTTGTGTTAATTAGTGACAGAAAAACCCCGGAATTTCGCCGTTTGGAGGCCATTTCCGCACTTTAGTTCGGGACGGATTGCCGGCTGGGCAATGCGGGCGTGGGCGCGACGGTTATAATTGGGGTCACAAGAGTGACCGTTGGTTGATGCCGGGCCCTACCGGTTTAGCCGATACTTTTAATCTAGCGTATTTATGAGAGTTTTGCATGGAGAACTACCAGCGCGACTTTATCGAGTTGGCGATTGAGCACCAGGCCCTGGGTTTTGGCGAGTTTACCCTGAAATCCGGCCGGGTCAGTCCGTATTTTTTCAACGCTGGCAAGTTCCAGACCGGCCAGGCGCTGGCCAGGCTGGGGCGGTGTTATGCAGCGGCCTTGATGGCTTCCGGGGTGGAGGTGGATCTGATTTTCGGCCCGGCCTATAAGGGGATTCCCCTGGCCACCACCACGGCCGTGGCCCTGGCCGACCAGCATGGTCGGGATCTGCCCTACGCGTTCAACCGCAAAGAGGCCAAGGACCACGGCGAGGGCGGCTCTCTGGTGGGCGCGCCGCTGGACGGTCGGGTACTCATTGTGGACGATGTGATTACTGCGGGAACCGCCGTGGGTGAGTCCATGGAACTGATTCGTTCGGCGGGCGCTGAACCGGCGGGGGTGTTGATTGGTCTTAACCGTCAGGAGCGCGGCAAGGGCTCCCTGTCGGCGATCCAGGAGGTGGAGCAGCAGTACGGCATTCCGGTGGTCAGTATTGTCAATCTGGACGATGTGGTGGCCTATCTGAAAGCGGACAAGGCCCGCCCAGAGGTAGTGGCGGCCATTGAAGCCTATCGCGCCGAGTACGGCGTGTAATCAGAATCCGCGCCCAAGCGCGATGGAGCAACGAGGGCGTTATGCGTAAATCAGTGTTGTGGTTCTCGGTATCCTGCCTCCTGGGCCTGGCGTCGCTGGCCCAGGCGCAGGATAAAGTGTACTACCGATACACCAACGATGAAGGCGTGCAGGTGCTGGAAGATCGCATCCCTCCGAAGTACGTCCCGAAAGGTTACGAAGTCGTGTCCATGTATGGGGAGGTGCTCAGAACCGTGCCTCCAGCGCCCAGCGACGAAGAGTTGGAAACCGAAGCACGCGAACGGCAGGCTCGACAGGAACGTGAGGCCTACGAGCAGGAACTGAAGCGTCGGTACAGCACGGTCAAGGATATCGAGGATGCAAAGCGGCGCAGTCTGGCGGAGCTGCAGGGTAATATCAGTATTCTGGAGAGTAACCTGAGCAATGTGCGCTTGCAGATTCGGGACCTGGAGAGTCGGGCCGCGCGTCTGGAGCGCAGCGGCCAGGAGGTGCCCGAGTCGGTACTGGTCAATCTGGGGACGTTGAAAACCGAAGTTCAGGAAATACAGGCGCAGATCCGCCATCGCCAGGAGGAGTACGACGAGGTGGCGGACAAGTTTGATCAGGACATTGAGGCGTTCGCCGAGATACGGGCGGCCGAGGGCCGCCGCTGAACCCCCGAGGTGCGAATCAGGCCGGAACCTGTTCGCGCATCAGGCCGCTCACCAATACCGGCCACTGTTCCGCCCAGTGCTCGGTCGGTGGGCGCCGGAACTGACTGCGCACAAACTGGGTGATCCGCCCATCGGCGCAGGCCATCAACAGATTGGCGGCGGCCGACAAGGGCAAATTGGGCCGTAACCCCTCTCGCAATTCCGCTTCTCTCAACACCTGCTTCAACTGGGTTTCCACCCGCTCAAAAAGCTGGGCGACGCGCAGCCGAAGCCGTTCGGTTTCTCCGGTCAGGGCGTCGCCGGTGAGCAACCGGGTGATGCCGGGGTTGCGTTCGGTGAAGGTCAGCAGCAGTAGCAGAATCTTTTCGCACCGGCGCAAAGCGGCCGGCTCCTCCGACAGGATCAGGGAGATGCGGGTGAAAATCGTGTCTTCGATAAACTCGATCAACCCTTCAAA
This sequence comes from Marinimicrobium sp. UBA4509, assembly GCF_002388575.1. NCBI lineage: Bacteria > Pseudomonadati > Pseudomonadota > Gammaproteobacteria > Cellvibrionales > Cellvibrionaceae > Marinimicrobium > Marinimicrobium sp. UBA4509. The sequence goes on along the minus strand of NZ_DGMV01000027.1, from coordinate 72,200 downwards.
CATCTTGGACTTGCTGGGGAAGTGGCGGTACAGCGCCGCTTCCGAGACGCCCACTTCCCGAGCCAGGGCGGCCGTGGTGATACGGGCACCGGGGCTGGCTTCCAGCATGTGAGCCAGAGATTCCAGAATCTGTTGGCGGCGGGAGGATTTGGCGGTGGGCTTGCTCATGGCGGTCCATAGGTTGTCAGGGGTGAATCCTTCGGCGCGGCCTCAGGACGTTTCAGGCGACGGGGATATCCTAGCACAGGATGCGGGGCTTGCCCCATCGCCTCCGGTTTTCAATGATCAGTGCGGCTTTCGGGCGCGTTATTGAGCGGCTTGCTGCGCCTTGTTGGTGATCAGCGTGCCGACGCCAGCGTCGGTGAAGATCTCCAGCAGAACCGCGTGGGCAACCCGTCCATCAATGATGTGGGCACTGTTCACGCCGCTTTTCACCGCATCCAGCGCACAGCCGATTTTGGGCAGCATGCCGCCGTAAATGGTCCCGTCAGCGATCAGGCTGTCCACCTGCTGCGTGGTCAGCCCGGTCAAGACCTCGCCACTCTTGTCCTGCAGACCGGCCACGTTGGTCAGCAGCATCAGCTTCTCGGCCTGCAATACCTCGGCAATTTTGCCGGCCACCAGGTCAGCGTTAATATTGTAGGACGCGCCGTCATCGCCCACCCCGATCGGGGCAATCACCGGAATGAAGTCGCTGTTGATCAGCATGTCGATCACCGAGGTGTTGATACTGGCGACCTCGCCTACGTGACCGATGTCGATGATCTCCGGTGCCTGCATATCCGGCGTCTGGCGCTTGGCCGAAAGCTTTTTGGCCCGGATCAGTTGCCCGTCCTTGCCGGTAATGCCGATGGCGTGGCCGCCGTTGTGATTGATCAGACTGACGATCTGTTTGTTCACCGTGCCACCGAGCACCATTTCCACCACGTCCATGGTTTTGCTGTCAGTCACCCT